>PLGY01000075.1 GCA_003139855.1 Candidatus Methanoflorens stordalenmirensis | reverse complement strand
GGCGGAACAGCGCGCAGCGTATGAGTAACTGGCTGCAGCACCAGAAGTAGATCGGTGCTGATCTCCGCGAGGCGCTGCGCAACGAATGCAATCATCTCGCTCGAAGTTTGCTTTAGTACAACGACTTTAATAAAAACGTCAGTTTGGGAAAGGTAGAACTCCTGGATAGTGCGTAGCTCTTCCCGAAGCAACAAATCATAAGTCGGGCTAGCACCGTGTTCGGGCAGTTTTATATCGCACGCAGCAACGTCCACCACGTATTTGAGGCGCCGCGCGCTGCGCGAGTCCATTCCGTTGGTCTCAAGATACAGGGGTTTGGGCAGCTCTTGCGCAAGCTCCAAGATGAACTCTGCATATAGCAAGGGTTCGCCGCCAGTCAAGCTAAGATGCGTTGTTGCTGGGGTCCATAGGCTTTCCACAAGTTTAGCGAGATCGTTCGCTGAAATCGGATTGTGAAGTTGCTGTGCGGCATTACACCTCACCCAACTTCCGTTCTCGCAGGGTCTCGCAGATGCTGAATCACAATAAATGCACGTAAGCGGACACCCTTGGAATCTAACGAAAACGTGGCGCGTTCCGATATATGGTCCCTCACCTTGCATCGAGTTGAACACTTCAAAAACGCTTGCTGTCGCTACCATTTTTGCTAGTACGAATTAGTATCGCCTAGGCGTTTTTGCAGAGGGTCTTCCTTGTTCAAGTCCTGAAAGGCGCGGCGTCTGCGGAGACAGGACTCGCAAACCCGACACGGAACGTCTTCAGCGGCGTAGCACGACCATGACCATTCGAGAGGCGCTTTAATGCGCAAGCCGAGTGCCGCGATCTCTGTTTTGTCGTATTCTATAAGCGGGGCAACAACCTCTACTTGACTTAGAGCAGCGTACTGCAACACATGGTTGAAAGAAGTCACGAAATCTGCAGAGTTATCCGGGAACGTGGCAGCCTCCTCTTTGTTGAATCCGACGACAACGGTTTTATAATGATAATTTTCGCAAAATGCAGTCGCAATTGAAAGAAAAACCGCATTTCGGGCAGGCACCCATACGGCTTTTGCAGTTTCACGTACTGCTGCATAATCTTCAAGCGTCTCTTTAGTGAGCTGTGGCAGTTCGTTGTCATCGGTCAGTGCTCCCTCAAAACTTGCATACCACGGCAATTCGATGATATGATGGCTCACGCGGTACGCCGCGCATATTTTGGAAGCAAATTCGATTTCTTTGACACGCGCCTTCTGACCGTAATCGAACGTTAGGCACTTAATACTGTCATAGGCGTCATACGCGAGTTTGAAGGCTACTACTGAGTCCAGGCCTGCTGACAGCAAAACAACGGCTCGCGACATCTTGACACCTCGCATTCGCAGAGTTCTATTAGGCAAAGCATTAATTAAAATTGCCTATTCATTTATTCACATGCACAAAACTGCTGAGATTCTTGTGTCTGGCTATGTACAAGCAGTCGGCTACCGCCTGTATACTAAGCGATATGCTGATCATTTGGGCGTTACTGGTTTTGTTCAAAACTTGCCTGACGGAAATGTGAAAGTTGTAGCATCAGGCGCTGAAGAGGATCTCGCACGTTTTATTGAGCAGTTGCGGGAAGGCCCACGAGCGGCAATAGTTAAAGGCGTTAAAGTGACGTGGAAGAATGGAGTGAAAACCTACGGAGAATTTGTTATGAGGTGAGCCGCGCTGCTCAGCTGCTGCTGCGGCTCGAACCATTTTCGGTGATCGCGCCCACCTGTAGTTTCGCTCTTTACTAAGTCGCAATCTTTTATCTTGCATGGGTGCACCTCGTTCACCGGTTGTCAAAGCTAGACGTAGCGCAAATTCCGAAACTTCCGCACCTGCTTTGCGGCCTACATCGTTGAGATGGGGTCTATCTAGATTAACCGCAGATCTTGTGCAATAATGAAGCTGCGGGCGTCAAGCGAACCGTAAGAGCTCACGTCGCGCTCGTCGTGTGCATTTTTGGCAACGTCTCAGCACGTTGTAGGCAAGCGTCCTAAGAAGAGACGGATGCAAGTCACGCTGCCAATTCTCAACTGCTTTTCTAGGCGACAATGATGTGCGCACACTCGACGGATTACGTCCATCGTCGCCGAGAATCGGTAATTATATCAACAAGCGTCGGTTTTTTCGCGGAGAGGGCATTTTTTAACGCCTCTTTCAGATCTTGTGGGTCTTCAACCGTAAATCCCTCTCCTCCGCATGAGTCTGCATAGCGGGCAAAATCGATCCTGTGCAAGTCGGTGGCAAAATGCGGAACGCCCGCTTCGTCCTGCTCGTGTTCAATCATGGCAAGTTTGGCGTTGTCCAGCAATACAACCGTTAAGGGCAGCTCGTTGACTACAGCAGTGGCGAAGTCGCCCATTACCATCGTGAAGCCTCCGTCGCCGGTCGTACAGACGACTTGGCGCTCAGGATAAACTAGTTGTGCAGCCAGTGCTGCGGGCAGGCCAAAGCCCATAGAAGCGACATATCCGGATATCAAGATTTCTTGATCTGTTGCCACGAAGTTGCGGGCAAACCAGAGCGTATTATCACCGACGTCGTTTGCAATGATGGCATCGTGATCGATAACCTTTTGTAGGGCGTCCATTATTTGTGGCCCTCGCACAGGCGATGCGTCTGAAGCAATTTCTTGCTGCTTTTTTTGCTCCCAGCGTTTCTTGATGCGGGCCACCTGATCCAAGTAGCCATCCGCGTGCTTATCGCTCACTTTCTCGTGCAACGCAGGCAGTACCATCGCTGCGTCTCCGACGAGTCCCACGCTCACGGGGAACTTCCGCCCGATCATGATAGGTTCGAGGTCAACTTGGACTTGCGATATATATGACGGCACCGCCGTCTTATCTGAATAAGAGCATCCGACGGTGACCAGCAAATCCGCTCCAAACACCACTCTCTTCGCGGGATCGGTCCCAATGCCCCCCATTACCCCTAAGGCAAGAGCGTGATCCTCTGGAATAACGCCTTTCGCTTTGTATGTCGTGGCAACCGGGGCATCTATCTTTTCCGCTAGTCGCAAGACGGAGTCTCTTTGTCCTCGACCACCGTATCCAACGATCAAGACAGGCCTTTCCGCCGCATCAATAGCTTTCGCTGCCGCTGTAATCAGCTGAGGATGAGGCATCAGTCGCAAATCGGGCAATCGCCCTTCTTTTGGCTTAGTTTTGACGTTGGGAAGCACAGGGAGCGTCTGCACGTTCGTTGGTATGCCCAGATGAGAGACACCGCGTCCGACAATCGCTCGCTTCATGGCTAACGTGAGAAGCTCGGTTACTTGCTCTGGTGAGTCAATTATCTCGTTGAAATCGGCGACTGCCTCAAAGAGCGCGTGCTGATCGATCTCCTGGAACGATCCTAAGCCTAAGAACTGTAGTCCAACTTGTCCGGTGAGAGCCAACACCGGTGCGTGGTCCATTTTTGCATCATAGAGACCGGTGACTAAGTTCGTTGCTCCTGGTCCGGCTATGGAGAGACAGACTCCTAAGTCATTGGTGAGCTTCGCATACGCAGACGCCATAAAAGCGGCGACTTCCTCGTGCCGCACCAATATAAAGCGTATCTGGTCGCTTCTCCTCCTTATTGCGTCAACGATCTGAAGCGATGTCTCGCCGGGAATTCCGTAGACCTGTTTTACACCCCATTCAACGAGCTGCTCAACAACTATGTCGGCCACAAGTCGCTGGGTCTTGCCTTCTACCATCTCGCCACTCACGTTTGCCATGCCTCCTTTCGTGTCGGACAAAGACCAACTACTCGCAAGCCCCGCACCGAACAAAAATAAGCGGTCGCGCGGGGCTCGATTCCAAGTTTGTTCAAGCAATTGAGACTACTTAAAGATTGCACGCAAAAAAGCCCGACAAGCAGCTGCTTTAGAACGCAGACGACAATTGCGGCGCTACAGATGTCTATAAAATGTGTTCGGACGCCGCCTGTGGTTCACTTTCGATTGAACGCTTGCACTGAACACAATTTCGGCGCCAATAGCGACAGCTTTGAGGTCTGAGCCGAGTCACGTCACTGTTGGATAAGTCACCCCTGAAAGTTCGCTTGTATCAGGCGTTAGGGCGACCAAATCGTGCACGTCTAGCCTGTGCACGTCATCCTTGCCTACCGCCCTCGAAATATCGGCAAGTTCCAACGTCGAAACTCGGATGAAATTAGCCAGCTTCCGGGCGCCGCGATCGATGCTGAATCGCTTGACGAGGTCGGGGTCCTGCGTCGTTGTCCCGGTAGGACATTGGTTGGTTTCACATATGCGGTAGTATTCGCAGGACATTGCCCAGAGCGCAGCCGTTGCGATGTAGACCGCATCCGCCCCCAGCGCTAAGCACTTTGCAAAATCACCGGACGTGCGCAATCCTCCTGCTGCAATGAGCTCCGCGTGTTGTCGGTACCCAACCTCCCTAAGATACTGATGTGCCCGAGGAAGGAAGTTAATGAGGGGCAGCCCGAAATTGTCTCGGATATGGTTAGGGGGGGCGCCGCTGCCTCCTCCAAACCCGTCAACGACTATGTAGTCGGGCTCCGCATAAATGATTGCGTCGAGGTCTTTCTGGACATGTCCACCCGCAAACTTAATGCCCACTGGCTTGCCCTCTGTTGTGTCTCGGAGCGTGTCTATCTTCTGCTTAAGATCTTCGGCGCTACTGACATCTGGGTGCCGTGCGGGGCTTCGCGCGTCGGTGCCCACGGATATACCACGGGTCGTAGCGATAAGTTCGGTAACTTTGCTCGCCGGAACTAGGCTCCCGGTGGCAGGGTACGCTGATTGACTGATCCGAAATTCGATCATGTCTGCTTGTTTGAGCCGTTCATCCCAGACGCCAAAATGGCCGGTCGAGTACTGCAGCGTGAGGTACTTGGCGGATTCTCGCTCTTCGTCGAGCATACCACCCTCCCCGGTATTTGCCGCCGTGCCCGCGAGCATTGACGCTTTCGCAAGGGCGATCTTCTGTTCTTTGTTTAAGGCGCCGAAACTCATTCCCGAGATCAGTATTGGCGTTTCGAGCTGAATCGGCTTCTTCGAGCGTTTACCAATCGTAGTGCTCGTGTTGACTGGCTCTTCTGCGTTTAAGGGGAAGAGGTACAGTTGTGCCGGAAGGAAATTGAGCATGTCAAGGCTTGCTCGGATCGGCTTCATCGACCCCATGCCCTCCCGAAGTGATTTGTTCAGCGTTGCGGTCTTTTTAACGTCAAGAATTTTTTTGTACTCCAAAGGACGCTCGTAATACATCATCTCTCGCATGATTACCCCTCGGCTTCTGCGCCGCTTATCACAGCGGCCGAGTTATATTTATTGGTTTCTAGCCCCTATAACGGAGCAGAACACCCAGGAACTGCGGCAGGAGCGTCACCATTCGTGAAATTTACGCACGTTTTTTACCTAACACGCGGAGGAGGCACATGGCAACTAGTACGAGACGAAACAGGTTGGCTGAGAGTAGGCGTCAGTTAACGAAACTGCTGATCATTGCGGCTTTGATTAAATATGGACTTCAGATAGGCGACATTGACGTTGGGAAAGTTGTCCAAGACGACATTGACGAAGCAGCAGGTCTTGCCAAACACGGTTCCGTCCACGTTCCAACGGTCTTGATTAACGTCAAGCAATTCGACCGTTTCGAGCGCTACGTTCCGGCTTGGCTGCGTTTGTCTATCGAAACAGGTGTATTGGACGTTCTCGACACGCTCGATAGCGGGGAGATCGTTATCGGTTTGCCGCATGACACAGAAAAACGATGTATCGTGATCCCAAGCAGGATAGCGAAAGAATTTAAGGAGCTGAACGCGCCAACTGCGTGAGCGACGTGAATGAAGCGCAAGAAAAGTAAGCCGACTAAGTTTTAGGCCAAGGCCCCACCGCTCTCTGCTCTTTCCATGAGGGACCACCAGAACGCGCGTCGGTCGTCACAGGAAGCTTTATGTCAGCCGCGCTCTTCGTAGCAAGCGTGCGGAAGGAGATCGTGCTAACGCTGTGCATCTTATCGTGCTGCTGCCTAGTCAGCGGTTGCACGGGCAGTGCGCCGAATCAAACGGCAAGTAGCCAGGGATCGAACAGTCCCCAAGCATCGCAACTCTCGGTGAGTTCAGCTCTGACGGCGCTCGGCGAGCCGGTATCGATTCAAGCGACCTTGAAGGATGGAAACGGGCGGGCCTTGGATGGCAAGACCGTCGAATGGTTCATTGATGGCGTATCGGTCGGAAAAAGCCAAGTGAAGAGTGGCGTCACGATGATGAACCTAACAGGCGAGTACGTCGAAAATTTAGGCATCGAAGCACACCAAGTGCAGGTGAGTTTCTACGGAGACGCAAGTTACGGGAGCAGCACCGCTACTTCATTTTTGCAGATTACCGCGACCGGTGCGCCAGAGGAAGTAGCTTCGTCTAATTCCACAGCGAGTGCTGTTTGAGCGTCCTGCCAAACGTCGAGTGCAAGCTGCTCTGATTTGCCCGTTGCAGCTCAGTTTCTCGTGCAACAAAATTGGAGCGAACACTCACGCAAGCTCGACGTACATACGACGGGGGTCGTTCCGCGCGTCGTTGACCGTCAGTCTATCTTCGTTTCGTTTACGTATCGAGAAAAGTTCGGGTTTTTGAGGTCAATCAGATCCAGAAAAGTCTCAAAATCTTCCTCAAATTCTAGCCCAAAGAGCTCGGTCTCAAAGGTCGATGCTTGACAATTCATTTCTCGTAATTGGATTCTAGCTCCTACTTAAAGCTTTTCTTTTGCTTAGAAAGCAAAAAAACGGCGCTGTAGTCTCCATATCGGCAGATCCCGCATATAGAACGTGCGCGCGCTAAAGCCCCACTCCAATGGAAACATTGCTAGCGCGGAACTGGCTAAACGCGTTGCTGTAGCGGTCCATAGTGCATCTCAGTCGGTTCGATGGTGTGGAGAAGATTATATAGAACGTCTGCAGGTTCATGGTTGATGAACCCGGAAATAGACCTGAATCAGCTCGTCGACGAGTTTTTGCGATTTGAAAAATACGTGGAAGAGTCTAAACAGTACGAACGCGTGGTCGCAGCACCGTCGCTGTCAGATGATCAGTTATTTCTTGAACAAGACTGGCAACGGTTCGTGGCGTACAAGTACAATCAAGCGGGAGTACACGATGGTCTCCAAGACGCGATACGCAACGGTTACGTTTTGCTGCTCGAAAAGCTCACTGAGTTGGCCCAGCAGGCCAGTTCGGAGCACAGCGGGCTCGACAAAGAGTAGCAACAACGGCTAAGGTCGGTGCTTCGCGTCTGGCAGCGAGGGTAACTTCACCTTTTTCGCGTGCGAAAGCTTCGTAGCTCGCGATATCCTTGATTTTGTCTCGGTTGTTTACGCTCAAATTGGCTCAAACCTAAATACGTGGCAGTGCTAGATTGCCAATAATATACCACCGAGGCAAAGAGAATGAAGGTAGAGAAACTGGGACAGCTCTTCAAGGAGGTCCTTTCGGAAATGAAGAAGGAGCTGAAGAGTTACACGTGGCTTTTTTGTGCTGAGCGCGGTTATTGCATCAATGACTCACTCCTGGTCGTGGACGATGCAGGACTCTTGCCGGCAATTCGCGTCGCTTTAACTCCTGCGTTACGGTACGAACTGCCGCAGCTTGCACACCTCGCCGCTGAACTCGAACATGACCTCACCAACATCGTCTTCGATTACGCGTATAATACGAGACACAAAATAGGTGCGGAAGATCTGAAGACGATCGGGCATATTCCCTACGTCAGTGAGCATATCTGGCGGCTGATGACCGTGCCACAAAACTAGTCTGGCCTATATTCGACGCGCGCGTCTGATCTGCTCAGTTCGTTATGAAACGATAGACCTTTTTTTAGCGCTCACGTCCTCCGGAGCTAGTAGGGATCCCTTCTCCGGCGCTAATAGAAATCCTTTTATACCGTTTAATATCATTGCGTGACGGAAGTAGGTTTCCTACTTCTTACTTTCCGCACACATAAGATTTGTTGATTTGAACACGGAGGAACACATGGTTATTGCCGTTCTCAATTCGGGAGATACTGCGTGGATGCTTATGTCTACGGCTCTCGTAGTGTTAATGACGGTTCCTGGATTGGCCTTGTTCTATGGCGGGCTCGTAAAAAAAGAGACCGTCTTGAATACCCTCTTCCTGTCTTTTTCGGCGTACGCTATGGTGAGCATCATCTGGTTCATTTATGGATACCCCCTGGTG
The DNA here is from genome assembly GCA_003139855.1 of Candidatus Methanoflorens stordalenmirensis. Classification (GTDB taxonomy): domain Archaea; phylum Halobacteriota; class Bog-38; order Methanoflorentales; family Methanoflorentaceae; genus Methanoflorens; species Methanoflorens stordalenmirensis. The sequence goes on along the minus strand of PLGY01000075.1, from coordinate 10,721 downwards.
TTTGGCCCTGACGTGCACGGGTTTATCGGCGCTCCAGGAAACTTCTTCTTCCACAATGTGGTTGAATCGAATACGTTGGTTGGGTCAATACCAGCGAGCGTTTACGCGGCTTTCGAAATGACGTTCGCGGCGATTACCGTAGCACTTATTTCGGGCGCCATCATCGGACGGATGAAGTTTAGCGCGTGGATGCTGTTTGTTCCGCTGTGGGCGACCTTTGTCTACCTTCCTGTCGCTCACTGGGTGTGGGGCGGCGGCTGGCTCGCACAACTCGGCGCCCTTGATTTCGCTGGTGGCACCGTCGTTCACATCAACAGCGGCGTTGCGGCGTTAGCCCTCTGTTTGGTGCTCAAAGGTCGAAAAGAGCGAAGTATGCTGCCACACCAGCTCGGATATGCCATCATAGGTGCCGGTCTGCTCTGGTTTGGGTGGTTCGGTTTCAACGCTGGATCCGCGCTCTCTGCCGGGCCGCTCGCGGGCTCAGCGTTCATCGCTACGAACACCGCTGCGGCTGCGGGCATGCTCTCGTGGATGCTGATCGAATACCTTCGATTCGGCAAGGCGACCATGTTAGGCGCGGCCTCAGGCATTGTCGCGGGCTTGGTCGCGATCACTCCGGCGGCGGGATTCGTCAACATCCCCGCTGCTATGGTGATCGGCTTCGTCACCTCCATTGTGTCGTACACGGCGATCTCTTACCTCAAGCCGCGGCTCGGCTACGATGATGCGCTCGATGTGTTTGGCGTGCACGGGATCTCAGGCATTTGGGGTGCACTCGCTGTTGGGATCTTCGCGAGTCCCTTTATCAATGCGGCGGGAACTGGCCTCGCCTATGGCCATCCTGCACAGCTGGAGATACAGGCCATAGCGGTGGCTGCAACGTTTGCGTACTCCTTCGTGGTCACGTTGATCATCGCTAAAGCGATCGACTTTACCATCGGGCTGCGCGTGAGCGAAGAGCAAGAGGCTCAGGGCTTAGATCAGGCGCTGCACGACGAGGCTGCGTATCACATATAGCCCCTCGGGCGCGTATGCGTTAGCAAGGATTCAACAGAGGTGAAAAATGAAGAAGATCATGGCAATAGTCAGACCAAATAAGCTCGAGGTCATCAAAGAGGCTCTCGACGATATCGGCAGTCCCAGTTTGACCGTCACGGAAGTGAAAGGCCGCGGTCGGCAAAAGGGGATTACCGAAATCTATCGGGGTCGCGAGTACGCGATTGACCTGCTGCCGAAGCTGGAAATCGATATAGTAGTCCCCGACGGTGCTGCCAGCAAGGTGGTCGATACAATAGCGAAAGCGGCGCGTACGGGCGAAATAGGCGACGGCAAGATATTCATAATGGATGTCGAACAGGTCGTGCGGATTCGAACGGGCGAGCGAGACCACGACGCAATTTAGGCAGTACGGCTGGTGATGGCGTGCCCATCACCTCTCTTTTTTAATTAGGTTCTCCGTTCCGGTAGCGCGGCCGCACTCCGCCTCGCTGCTCACTACTCGTTCGAGTCTCGGCGTCAAAACTAAAAGAGCGATCAACGACGTCAGCTGGTTCAAGGACCCATACTCCCTTAAGGTCGACGGTTCGCGCCCGTAATTCATCGAGGAACTTCTCATACAGTGGACCAGCGGTTTGGAACTCTTTAACTGAGCAGATGACCTGATAAGCGATCTCACGCTCTCCGCTTATAGAAACGCACAAGATTGACACCAAGCTGCTGGTTTCCATATGGCTCATAAGCTCCTGGTCGATTTGTGCCCCTCCTGGCTGAGCCAGCACAATGATATTTCGCTCAGGCGCGTTCACTCCTCGAATATTCACAAGGCTTACCGTGCCATCAAGCGCAGTGGTCGCGAGCGTCTTAACCGCACTGCGATCGTTCAGTAACCGCACAGCTTCATCGGGAAGATCCATATCGAGAACAGTCTTTCACATCGCCGAGCGCACTGCGCTAGTCTTTGTCTAGTTCAGAGACGTATAACACATTGTTGCCACGCAGAATGAGTTTGCCGAATGCTGTGCGCCGATGATTTTTGCATTGCTCAGCTTCGTCAAGCGAAATGTTCCAGTGTGGGTCGTACCCCAGAAACGTTCCTGTGAAAACTTGCGCGCCCTTTAACCGTACGGTGACATTCTTGCCGATGTTGCGAGACAACACCTCAAAAGGTCTTTTGGTCTGCGTCATACTCTGTCAGCACCGCTCAGTAGCCCACGGATTCAGCGGATCACTCTCGTTATGACTCTTCGTTCATCTACATAAAACATGGTACTGCGAGGCCTGCATAATCTTTATCCCCTCTAATAGGAGAGTGATAGAGGATGCTGAAGCTTGTTGTTGTCTTAGCCTCGATTTTGCTTATCGCGGTCTCCGTGGGCTGTCTGCAACAAGCGAACACGAACGCACCGTTATCGACCTCCTTGGCGACAACGACGCTGACGATCAGCGCCCCAAGCGTTAACCAGAGCGAGTATGCGACTTTTGTGTGTCAGCTCAACGTGACGCACGGCCCAGGCTTGAACAACAAGACGATCCGCTGGTCTATCGACAATGTGAACAAAAATACCACGAGCACCGTATGGGGGTACGCGACGTTGAACTTGACGATACCCGAAACGCAGGGTTTATCGATCGGCAAGCACGTTCTCACGGCTTCTTTTGACGGTGATGCTAACTACACGCCGTCGCACGCAACGGCGACGTTCCAGGTGCAGATCGCTCCGACTCCGACCCCGAGCGCTTCTTCTAATGTGACGAAGGAAAACGCATCAGTGACGTTGAGCGTGCCTTCCACGGTGCAACCGGGGTACGCTATCCTTACCGGCACGTTCTCAGGAATGAGCAGCGGCAGCGGCCTCTACGTGCTGGTGAGACCTACCGGAAACGACACGTGGATTGTGCAACAGGTCCCGCTCACTTACGTCAATGGTACGTACGTCGACCAAGTGTATTTTAATACGCATGGGAACAATAACGAGCAGTTTGACCTGCTGGTCATCATCACCTCGAACACCCTTAGCGCGGGGGATAGCATCACAAAGCTGCCTAAAACGCTCGCACAGAACCAAGTTACAACCACGGTGCAGTGAAGCTCCACCTGGGCGACGTTATTTTTCCGCAGATGCTAAGGTCGACTGTAATTGGCGTCAATTGCGGCCCACGGCGCGTGCTGACTGGCTGTCAATGCGTCTGCTACTAACATCACAAATTATAAATAAAAACAGCGCGAGCATAAGCCATCATTAATAATGATATTTGGACGATTTAGCCTTTAAGGCTGAACTAAGGTGGTCTTCAAAAGGGGTGTAGGACATTGGCAAACCGAGCGGATTACGAATGGACTATAAAGACCGTGAATGATCGAGAGATCATCGAAAAGCAGTGGCCAGGCAACATGCCGAGCTATGAAAAAGCCTGCGCCGAATTTCGCTTCGAAGACGTCGAAAAAGAGTTTAGCTGGTACGATACAGGCCGCGTGAACCTCGCGCACGAAGCGATTGACCGGCACGCTGATGGGTGGAGGAAGAACAAGGTAGCTCTCTACTCTGATGGTCCTGACGGCGCACGTAAGTACACGTTTCTCGATTTAAAGCTGCTGTCGAACCAGTTCGCCAACGTGTTGAAGAGTCTCGGCATCGCCCGGGGCGACGGTGTCTTCACGTACATGGGGCGTTACCCTGAGCTCTACATCGCGGCCATCGGCACGGTCAAGAACGGTTCCGTTTGGGGGCCGCTGTTTGGAGGGTTTAGGGCTGAGGCCGTCATGGACCGGCTGGAAGACAGCGGTGCTAAGGCCTTGGTTACCACCCCCGATCTCAAGGCGTCAAGCGTCGATGAGATCGTCGATAGCCTTCCTGACCTCCAGTACGTGATCGTCGCAAAGTCGGACGGTGCCGAGCTGACGGGCGACCGTACGATCAGCTTTGAAAAGGAGATGAAGGGCGCCTCAACGACGCATCAAACCGAGTGGATGAACCGGGAAGACCCCGTAATGATGCACTACACGTCGGGAACCACCGGCAAGGCAAAAGGCGTTATACACGCCCACAACGCGATGATCGGGCACTACATCACGACGCGGTACGTGCAGGACGTCACCGAGTCTGACACCTACTGGTGCACGGCAGATCCGGGATGGGTCACAGGCACATCGTACGCGTGTTGGGGTCCATGGCTGAACGGCACGTCGCAGGTCTCGTACAGCGGTCGGTTTGACTCTGCCACGTGGTACGGCATCATCGACAACTATCAGGTCACCATCTGGTACACCGCACCGACGGCGCTCAGACTCCTCATGAAAGACGGGCTTGACGTCGCGAGCAAGTTCGATTTCGGCAGCCTCCGGTACATCACGAGCGTCGGTGAGCCGCTCAACCCCGAAGTTATACGCTGGGGGATCAAGGCGTTCGGGCTGCCCATCCATGACACGTGGTGGATGACCGAAACGGGTCAAATACTCATCGCGAACTACCCGTGCATGCCCATTCGGGAAGGTTCGATGGGACGCCCGTTTCCGAGCATCACGGCGTCGATCGTCGATGACGCGGGCAATGAGCTCCCCCCGAACACGCCAGGGAATCTCGTCATCAAGCCGCCGTGGCCCGCGCTTTTACGCGGCATCTGGAAAAACGAGGAGAAGTACAAGAGCTACTTTGAGATTCCAGGCTGGTTTAAGACGGGCGACAGCGCGTTTCGGGACGAGGATAACTACTTCTGGTTTATGGGGCGCGTCGACGACGTCATAAAAACCTCTGGTGAACGTGTAGGCCCGTTTGAGGTGGAGAGCGCCCTTGTCGAACACCCGGCCGTCGCTGAAGCGGGCGTTATCGGAAAGCCCGATGCGCTGCGCGGGGAGATTATCAAGGCGTTCGTGAGCCTCCGGGCAGGGCAGATGCCGTCTGAAGACCTCAAGCAGGATATCTCGCAGTTTGTCAAGAAGCACTTGGCAGCCCACGCCTTTCCGCGCGAGATTGAGTTCATGGAAAAGCTCCCGAAGACCCGAAGCGGCAAAATCATGCGCCGGGTGCTCAAAGCACAAGAGCTCGGACTGCCTATGGGAGACCTCGCCTCGCTCGATGAAGACTGAGCCCCCCCCTCCTTCTTTTCTTTCTTCTCACATACTTAAGTACGAGCCGTCAGGTTTGGTGTACGGGGAATGGCAGAAACCCAAAGTAGCATAGCTGAGTTTCGCATCACGCTGCGCGATCACGAGCGCCGTCAGCCCAAACTGTCAACAATCCACGAGCGGATCCAAGACCGCATCCACCAGTCAGCTGATTTGAGCGACCTCTATTACGCGCCTTCTGACGCCTATGCCGAGCTGGAAGCGACGTGGTCGGCTTCAGACGGAACGCTCAGCATGGTGAAAACGATCCCTGCGGACTCTGTTGCAGTGCTTCACTGTAGTACGTATGTAAAACGCTTTGACCGCACGAAAGAAGAGCTCAACATCAAGTCGATCGTATTGAGCAAGGGGTACGACATCGGCGTCTGTACGGGGCGAAGCTTTGTTAAATACGCCTGCAGCGATCTCATCTATGCTGACCGTTTTTTCAGTTACCGCTTTGGGGACCGGAGGTACTGGTTTGTCTGCTATTTGAGCTCTCTCGACGACGCTGAACTCATCAGCGACAGGTTCGTTGAGCTTTTCGGAACACGCCGTGGGTCTCAGGTGTTTGCGTGGCTCAAAGAAGTATTGAGCTTGGAAAGGGCTCGCAGCCATAGCGCGTGACCTGCGTCAGGCCCTGTCGCGGCTCATCGCTGCAGCCAGCGTGACTACCTCATTATCGGACGCCGTAGCGCACGGTCGCAGAACGGAACGGCAAAAAGTTTTGCTTTTGATTTGAGCAGGTCTCCGCCTGTCGATGCCACGGCTTTTGTTAACCCCGCATAACGATCGCAGTAGAGGCATCGAAAGCAGGTTCGCTTTAAATAGACGTCTCGCCACACTTCTATGGACGAACCTGATTGGTGATATGTATGGACGATTGGAAAAAAAGACTCGATGACTTCTTTCAAAAGAAGACAGCCTACGAACAAAAATTAGCGGAAGACAGACAGAAAGCCGCCTCCGCACACGCCCAGCAATTCTCACTCGTTGCGGCACTCTTCGATTCGACGATCAATCCGGCATTTGAAGAGGTACGGTCGGAACTGCTGAAACACAGATCCGAACCGAACATCGTTCTCGCGCATCCGTCGGCCAGAGCCGGTTCCCGATTGGCCAGTGCACTTGAGATCGACGAGGGGTTCACCCGGTTCGGTTATGAGATTTATGCTCGTATCTCTCCGACGGGGTACAGCTTAAACACGCGCGTGCAGGTAGACAACTACGAAACCGCCCGGCATGACCTCGCGCAAAGCCTCCTGTCCAACACAAGCTCAAAAAGCGACATTATCAATGACGTCGTCGAGCGGTACATGAAGGCCATAACGGCGCAGTTATAGCGGCGCATTCTCCCCCATGCGCGTATTCGCGCGTACAGCGCGATAGCTTGAACTATCATAACTGCACAAGCAAAAATGGGGCTAAGCTGAATCGTAAAGCAGGTGACTAAATTGAAGTTCAATGTAGATATTGCGACCTTAATAACGGAAATTGATGACTTGTCCACTTTTTTAAAGGCAGCGATCGCAGGAGATCTGGTAGAAACGCTCAAAGGGCAAAGCCCCTTGACGATCTTCGCTCCTGATAATGAAGCGTTCAGTAAAGTTCCAGCGGGCACACTCGACAGCTTGCTCAATAACATGGAACAGCTGACTGGCGTTCTTACCTATCACGTGGTGGCCGGGAAGCACTTTGCGGCTGATTTGGCCAAGCAGGAGACTCTTAAGACTGTTGAAGGTGGTATGCTCGAGGTTCACGAACATCATTGGCTGCGGCACGGGATCACGATAAACGATGCTGTGGTAAAAGATGCCAACCTTGAGTGTGCTAACGGTGTTATTCACATCATTGACACCGTGTTAATGCCGAAGTAGGCCTCGATCTAAACGTCGCGCCGAAAAAATACTGAGAGCGGTTAACGAAACAAACAGCGGTTTTGTCAAGAGCTGGCTGTTTTATTTCGCGATTAAACGCAGGATTAACGCGCTAAAGGGAGATGTGAACAGCATGAGGAGCGGAGGAGCCCCAACAGAACAGAGAGGGGAGAGCACGTGGATTAACCCAGAGATACCAGACTTGCGATGAGGCATTTGTCCCATAAATCTCCTTTTTATTCACGGGATGGTGAAGCCGAGCACGAATAAAAGTAGCACGAGCAAAGCTCCGGGGATCCCAGCCAGCGCACAAATAATTACAGTGATGAGGTTTATGGGCACTGGGAGCCCAAGGAATTTCGCCAAAGCCAGAATGATGAGGCCAAATATCGAATTAACTACTAGATATCTTATTGTGCTCCCCAGACTCATAACACCAACTTAACTACAAGATCTAAAAGAAGGTTTCGATTTTTTTAACTCGCTGGCGAACAGTCGACAATGTGGTCGAACCCTGCCTGCTCGGCGGTGATCGCATACGTGAGCAAATCCGTAGAGGGATACTGTTCGGGTTCCGTTTTCGACCATCGGTCATTCGTCGCCTTCGCCGTCGTCCTCGGTGTCGATCATACCGATTCGCTGGAATTGAATAAACATTGAGTGGTCAGGTCTCTCGAGCACGTGACCTTAATCATAAGCACAATAGCAGGGATTCCAGGGGCTATCCCAGTTATTCTTCCAGGATGGCGTCCCTTGATGTATTCAGAACAGCAGTGCGTCCGATGATTTTGAAAGCTGGCTTAGCAAGGCGAAGGGGAAATCGCACGTCGAGATCCAACGCTACATAAACTTGCTAAGGTTGTCTAAGACAAACTGCCCGGTTGTAAACCTAAAAAGAATTTGAGGTCGCGTTTACGGTGCACAGGCATTGAATGGGATGTTTTTCCGTTTGATGGTACCAATAAAAAATGAACCTAAACTAAATAAAAAGTTAAATACTGAAAATAAACAAAATAGAATATTACAAAATTAACTATAATTATATATACTCATAAAAACATCATGCACTGAGATAAAATGATAGATGAGGTTTACACACCTCTCGAAGTTGCGAAGATGTTGCGGGTTGAACGAACCACAATATATGAGCATATCAAGAAAGGACAGCTGAAAGCGATTCGGATAGGGAACCGATACCGAATCACAAAAGCTCATCTTGAGGATTACATACAGCAGAACGAGGTCAATGTGAAGTGAGGGGTTAGAAAGGGGTGTAAAAATGAACGGTTTAGAAGTCCTTGCAACAATTGTGATTCTCGACGCAGTTATAGTGGTTGGAATTTTGTTTGAAACGTATATTTTCGAGAAGACGTTTAAAACACTTCAAAAGCTAGTTGTGACAAGAGCGCAAAAAGGAATTGCGGCCAAAGCAACAATCTAAGCGTTTTGCACCCTCTAAAACGTGCGTGACGCTTTTTATTCTTAAAAACTACCCTTTATCTTTTTTTGATGCATTTTGACGATGAATTGATGAAGCGGTTAGGGGGGCGTGGTTAGAACGGCGACCCATTCCCCACGGCGTCTTGCATTTTTTTTAAAACGGCTAGGCAGCTCCAGTCAGTTACAAACGAGCGTAGTTAAACTATCATGGCGTTTTCCGCAAAAAAACGTGGCGTGTCTTTCTTCTAAAACAAGTAAGCTTACTAGGGGGTTTCTTGCATCACGTTAAAAACGCCAGAAATCGCACCCCCGAGCTTCTTATGTAGTTGAACCCTCGCCCTCCGTTGTGCTTTGCTTTCTAAAATCCGGTTTCGTTCTTTTTCTGAGTAGGTCGCGAGTGGCCTGTGATAATCCTGGTAGTCCCTCCATCTTGTGCGCGTACTCATCATTTGACCTCTAGAGTATAGGCAAGCATTCGCTAGCCACTGTTGCTCCTTACACAAATAAATTATACTCCACCCCTGCTCTGAAGAAGATCGGCGAGCAATTTACGTTCGATCAAGCCTAATTGATCACCTCTGATGATTTTTTTGCAGGCGCACGAACGACTCGCCATCTTATGTGTAGCAGCGACCAGAAGCTGAAAGACAACACTTAAGTTATCACGGCCTGTTTCACCTTTTTGATTCATTTTTCCGTCAAGGGGAACTTGCATGGGAAAAAAAGAAAAGAACACTGGAGCAAAAAAAAGCTCTCAGGGGCTAACAACATGCTCTGAGGAGCTAACAGTATGCCCCGCAGCCGATGATACCGAACAGTATCAAAAGCGCCCTAACGGAGCCGGTCACCGTGTTTACCGCATGCCTGAAAAAGAGGGCCATCCTAATAGATGGCCGGTCTTATGCGGGTGTTGTATCGAGAGTGACGCGATCAACTCCTGAGCAAAGGCGAGGCGTAACCCTAGCGCCTCCAGCGCTTCTTTTTTTAATGCATTTGGAGGCACTTCTCATGCTGAAAAATCCCGAGCGGCTTTAGGAGAATAGCGTGACCAATTGGAAACAAGACTTAAATGAATTCTTTAGGGAGAAAGAACACGAAGACCCAGAAGCGCAAACGGCCATTGAACGCTATGCGTCCGCTGCGAGTAAGTTCTATGAAACGAGAGTCAACCCCGCTTGTGAGGCATTCTCGACAGAATTAAAGAGACACGGGCGGAACGCATTTTTTAGCCCGTCAGGTGAAGTTAGAGAGAATCGCGTTCGCAGCTCAATCGAGGTCTATTTTGAGGGGCGGTTAGAATTCGATTACACCCTCAGCGCAGACATCTCTTCAAGCGGCATCCGCTTGGGTAAGGGGATAGCGAGCATAGACGAAGAGAGAATCGCGTTCGCAGCTCAAAAAACAGGCAAATGGCGGCACGTGGAAAGCTTTTTTACTGTCAATGGCTCCGTAGTTGTGACAGAAGACATCATCCAAGACAGGATTTCAGAAGTTCAGATTATACGAGAAATCATTGAAGATTACAAACCTCACGCTCTTAGTCATCCGCTCAGGCCTGAAACTAGCAGTGAAAAGCTGTCCGACCTTAACGTTATAAGCGACGATGATTGGTGGGACCTTGTTTTGGATTTGGACAAAGACGCGCGAAAATAAACGAGAAGCCAGTACCAAAGCTGCACAAGCCCAGCAATTCTCACTTGTTGCGGCACTTTCGATTCGACGATCAATCCGGCATTTGAAGAGGTACGGTCGGAAGTGTTGAAACACAGATCCGAGCCAAACATCGTTCTCGCGCCCGATTGAAAAAAGAGACCATGGGCTCGGCCGAATTCGAATCGGCGATTTTCGCCGTGTAAATACGAGTATCTAGAGCTAGTGGCGAAGTCTTCTGATTTACCGGCGTCTTTGTTAAATCTGGCGACTGCTACACTGCCTACGCAGAAGAACTACCCGGAGCGGTCACCCAGGGAAGGACGCTTGAAGAGGCTCAGGAAAACCTCATTGAAGCCATTGAACTCGTTTTGGAAGCCAACCGGGAGTTAAGCGAGAAAGAGCTGGTTGAGAGCGGTCTCTCAGGTATAGAGGTTACCCGCAAAGAATTAGCCATCGCCAGATGAAACGGCGGAAGTTCATCTAGCACCTCGAATCGCACGCATGCACCTCTACCGACAGGGTGGTAAACATACGCCCTATTACAACCCCGCAAACAAGCAAGTAGCATCGGTTCCACGACACAAAGAGATCAGTGAGTTTACGGCGTATGCCATTTGCCTAGCGTTGAGAGTACCGAGACCAAAATAGGC
>PLGY01000058.1 GCA_003139855.1 Candidatus Methanoflorens stordalenmirensis | reverse complement strand
CTAACGTCTATTCCGAGGGGATGCACGGTCACGACCCCGTTTGCATTCATCATCAAGCTTTTTGCCAAGAGAGCTTGCACCACAGTGCTGAGTGCAGCGCCGAAGTAAATAGTAGACTGTATTGGGATCTCGACGCTCCCGCGCGCCGGGACTTGGATTCCCGTCGCCGAGCCGGTGCTCAAGACCTGGTTGCTGGAGGTCAATACGAGGTTGTACGTAAGGGATTTGATGTTAACGCCTACGACATTCGGGTTATACAGTTTAATCACAAACGTCAGCGTAAAGCCCGAGCGTGACACGTTATCGATCGAGCTTACCGACACCCCCTGCACTTGAGGGGCCTGGAGCGTCAACAGAAAAGCGGCCCCCGCGACAGCGATAACGATAATGATTGACGGCTATTATCGCGACGATAGTCCGTGTCCGCATAGCCAAAAAATAGGCCTTTTGACTATATATAGGAACCAAAAAGATTGAACGGGCCTGTCTGGCAGAGCTGAGAAGCACGTGGGGGCCACGCGTGCACCTGAAGTGCGCCACGGCCGAAGTTTAGTCTATCTGTAAGGAAAGCCAACCTGCTTCCTTGCGGTCCCACGCTTGGCGAAGGAGAAAGCATAATACCCCCCTCCCACCATACATTCGATAAGGTGCACTCCTTCTGTTCAGGGCTAATCGAGTGCGCGCAAACCACAACGTAATGTTAGAAACGCAAGGCGAGCACGAATGCAATACGAGTACGTCACTAGGCACGAGTGGGAGCGAACCGCCATTTACTTTGCCGTCGGGATGCTGCTAATTGTAACAGGCGCAATTTTTCTCTTTGCTATCAACCGTATTGTAGGAGCAATCCTCTGGTTTGCCCTCGTCGCAATTGTGCTCGTGGCGCTGGTCAGCTGGCACGCAAAAACGTACGCGTACCGCTGCAAACAATGCGGAGAGGAATTCGAGATATCGGGTGTGACGGATTTCGTAAGTCCACAGGGCATAGGCAAGGATGGCGCGTGGAAGTTCTTGAGATGCCCGCGATGCAACAAACTCGAACGCGCTGAGGTCATAAAGAAAGTCAAGCCATGACGTCCGCGCTGCACATGCGTCGCTTCGCGTTCAACAGACAATGTGCGCCGTCTTAATCGAAGCTGATTCGCGCTGCTTTTGACAAGCGATGCGCGTTCTCGAGAGTCACGAGAATCAGCCACAGAGCAGCAGCAGGACACTGTGCGTTGAAGACTCACTCGGCGCCCTCAAGGCTTAGGAAAAAAGAAAAAGGGGGGGCATCGCACCAAGCAGTTGCCACAACGGTGCGTGCGGCGCTTAGCTGCGCTGAGTGTGGTTTAGGTTTCCTGTGCAGCCCCGCTTATCGTCATAAAAGCAACCGAGTTGATCGCGTCACACCGTAGCCTGCACTTCCAGCCGCACCATTTGCACGTGGATGCGTCCGTTTTCATCTGGGGGGCGTCGCTCAATGTACGTATCGGCGATCTGTTCTACAAAATCCTCGCGCAACGCTTCTGGAAGGCGCCCCGTGTATGGGAGGAAGACGGTGCGTATCCAGCCCTTGAGCGCCTCTTTCCCGTCGTGCACCATGTCCTTCGGGATCAGTTCAACACGTTCTGGTAAGAGGCCAACGCGATCAATAAACGCTCGGTACTCTTCGACGCTGTAAAAGAACCAAGGGTAGGCGAATCCCACAAAATGACCTTTCCAGCGTCTGTCAGCGGTAAGCTCGTTCGCGACATCCGAAATTAACGCGGCATTGCCCTGCCCCCCGAACTGCAGCAGCGTCCGCCCAGACGGCTTAAGCGCCCGTTTTATCCCGGCAAGCACGGCGAGGTGGTCGCTTATCCAGTGAAGGCTTGCAAACGACACAACCAGGTCGAACTCGTGACTGTACGTGAGGTGCGTTGCATCCCCCCCGCGAAATTGCAGATTGGGGAAAACCGCCTGAGGGAACTGGCGAAGGGCGAATTCGATCATTGTTTCAGAGCTGTCAATGCCAAGCACCGATCCTTCTGGAACGTGCGCCGCAAGCTCGGCAGTCACCTTCCCATCGCCACAGCCGATGTCGAGCACCCGTTCATCACCCGTAAGTTTCAGGGCTCGAATTGCGTCGCGCGCCCACTGCTGCTGGGGCGAAGAGTGTCGTTCATAGTCGGCAGCATCCCACTGATACATCATATTTTCAAATCTCCATTCACCGTTTATTTCTAATTGTTGTTTGCCTGTTTCCCTCGTTTCAAGAACATTATCATAGAAGAGAGCGCCACAATTAGATTCGCCGCTCAGATACTGCGATGACCCGTGCGGCGGAGATACTCTCCTGAAGTGCCGGCCTAGCTCTCTAACGCGACGAGCGTTGAATTGCTAAGTCTCATTTTTTTGAGCGATGTAGCCGCCTGCTCTCGATAAGCACGCTTCGGATAGGTCAGGTCTCCAACACAACTCGATAATGTGCGGCATTGTTGCGCACGCGTTCCACAGCGCTGTTTATGTCCGCACAAGAGAAGAGCTCTGTTTTTGCGGCAATGTCATGACGTGCCGCAAACGCAAGCATCTCTTGCGTCACCGCTCTACCCCCTGTTACGCTCCCGGCGATCGATTTTTGACCAGCAACGAGAAGCGAAGCGGGGGCAGTCACCACACCTTCTTCCCCGTTGGAGGACAATCGACTCACGATCGTCAGCTTGCCATTGGGCCGCAGCGCCTTTATATAAGCGGTCCACGGAAGGGGTGCAGTGGCCGTAGCTAATATGAAATCGAGCGTCCTCACAGTCCTTCGCATTTGCGCCGGGTCGCGGCTTACTACAAAATGATCGGCGCCAAATGCAGCTGCGTCGCCCTCTTTTTCAGGATTCATCGAGAACGCAGTCACTTCGCACCCCATAGCGTGGGCGAATTGCAGGGCAAGGTGCCCGAGTCCGCCGATCCCAACGACGCCGACGTGATGATGTGGCCGCACGCCGCAGCGTCTCATCGGCGCGTACACCGCAACGCCTGCGCACAGGAGCGGTGCTGCGCCTGCCGAATCGAGCGACTCCGGGATGGAGAAGGTAAAGCGGCTGTCAGTGCGAACGAAATCGGCGAATCCACCGTGCCGCTGCACACACGTGAGCACCTTGCTCTGGCACAGGTTCTCGTAGCCGTTTAGACACCACTCGCAGCGCAAGCAGCTGCCCGATTGCCACCCAACGCCGACTCGCTCGCCAATTTTGAGTTGCTCAACGGCCGTTCCAGTGGCGGCCACCGTGCCAACGATTTCGTGGCCTGGCACGAGGGGGTAATGCGAGATGTTCCAGTCGTTATCAATTAGGTGAACGTCGCTGTGGCAGATGCCGCAGTGGCTCACTTTGACGTCGACGTCGTACGGGCCCGGGTTGTCTTGCTCATAGTCAAAAGGCTGCAGCGCAGCCTTTGGTGCTCGCGCAGCAAATGCGTGGATTCGCATGGTTTGTTATCAGTCGGTGTATACCACCCACCGCATTTTAGTGTTTGGTTANNGCCGTTCCAGCTACGCTAAAGTGTTATATATCACAAAGCATAGCTTCAGATATATTGTAAAGGAAGAGGTTCGTGTCGTGCCGAGACGAATATGGAAACAGTGGGCCCAAGATCAGTTTCTGGGCGTCGCGCAATTTGGACCCCTAAGGATGGAGCGCGGCAACATCAAGTTTTTTGTACTCATGACGCTTCGTGACCAACCGCTCCACGGATATGGCATTATTAAGGCCATTGAGGATGTGAGCGGCCACGCCCCGAGCGCAGGCGTGATCTACCCAACTTTGCAAATGCTTGAGGACCAAGGTTGCGTCGCTATGAACGAGGAGGAAAACAGGAAGATCTACATCATAACTGATTCGGGGAGACGCTTCTTGGACGAGCACCGCGACACGGTTGAGCGGCTTAGTACGCGCGCCGCTCAGCCACGATGGAGCTCGCTTCCCGGGATCGGGCGGCGCATCGGGGAAATTTCCCGCACGATCTTTTCCAACTATTCGTACCTTGATGACGAGAAGACAGAGCAGATCGAGCACATCCTTGATGAGGCAAGGAGACAGATCGGCGAAGTGATTTTTGCGAGAAAGCGTTAAGACGGCGCGGTTTTTGCCTTGCAAAAAAACTAGACCGGCTGCGTCG
>PLGY01000044.1 GCA_003139855.1 Candidatus Methanoflorens stordalenmirensis | reverse complement strand
AGGAAAATTAATAATGGCACTATCCAGTTTGTATGTCTAGAAGCATTTAGAAAGGAGGTAGGAATTGTGGTGGATATTATATGGCACGGGCACGCGTGCTTTGAGGTGAGGGGGCAAAATGCTACAATCGTGTTTGACCCCTTCGGAGGAATCGGCATACCTGAGCCACAGGCAAACGCTGACATCGTCCTGTGCAGCCACAGCCACAGGGACCACAACAACATACGACCAGTGCTCAAGGAAGGTGGAGTTGTCCTAGAAGGATTTGTGGGCGCAATGGAGGTCGAAGACATTCTCGTGAAGGGCGTGGCAACCCTGCACGACGCCGCAGGCGGCAGCCAAAGAGGGGAGAACAGCGTCTATATTACACAGCTTGACGGCCTCACGCTGTGCCACCTAGGGGACCTAGGCCGCGACCTGACCGCAGAGCAGGCGAAGGAGATAGGCACGCCAGATGTGTTGTTCACACCAGTTGCGGGAGGAGCCACTATAGGGCCTGATGTAGCACAGTCTGTTATCACTAAATTAGATCCGAAAATTATCATACCGATGCATTACAACGCAGGGCTCTCAGAGGCATCGCCGTGGTTACCAAAGGCAATGCCTGTCCCCCTCGATGAGTTTTTGAGGGGAAAAAAGAACGTTGAGAGAATCGATGGCCCGAGCTTCAGCGTCAACAAAGAGAGTTTACCTAATGAACAAACGATTGTAGTGCCGAAACCTCCTGTCTAGTTCTCGTATCCGTAATCATTTTATCTGGGTTCTGCAGGCCCGACGTTGAGATGTGCAATACCGATGTTTTGTCGGTTTTTACCGGCTGTTTTTGGTGTCCTTTTGGTCCGCGTTACGCACGCACACATAACCAGATAAAAGCACCTTGTTTTCCGGAAGTACGCTACATAAAAAGCCAAAGGTAAAACGCATAACCAATAAGAGAAGCCCCCAGGGCCTTGAAATCGAAAAAAGAGATGATGGGCTAGGAGATAAGGATAGGTCAGAAGGCACACGCTGCGCTTCCTGCGACCTCTGCTAACTCGCCTTCACCGTCACCGTAGTATATCGTGTCGCGGTCGCTGGCGTTGGTGGCGTTCCCTTAATACTTCGTGAGGGACTCATAGGGGCCGCTACGCAGCTCCAGCGCGGTGAGCGAATACCTGCCGCGCGTTACTCCTTCAAAAGCCAAGTTTTCAAAACACTGGAACGCTCAGCTCATCGCGGTGTAAATCAAATACGCGTTCGCGTTGCCTGTCGTAGCCCCCGCTCCGGCAGTGACCCATGCATATATCGGCGTTTGTGTTTGGAAAAAGCACTGATCCCCGCTGTAAACCTCACCCGCTGTAAGGACGTCTAGCTCCGAGCACACCGCAGCATCCCTCGAAGCTATCTCAAGCGACGCCCCCGAACCGTCCCAGGTCTCGGTTATAACAACAAAAGCAGCAAGCACAGCGCTATTGGCGGGCACTGTTGCGACCGGTTGCTGGCTGCCGCCGTCCCATGTTACCTCCACCGTGACGCTGATTATCGCGCCGCCTGCCGCGCCGCCTGTGGCGCTTTCCAGCGCCGTAACCGCTCCGGTTAGCTGTGCAATTGTGTTCGTAACGTAATTCATTATGTCGGTTCCTTCTACATATTTATCAAATGTCGTCATTTTAAATCAGTCTCCTTTTGTTTTTTTAGAATGAATCACATCAATCGAACGGGGAGGCAAACCTCAGCTGCGACTAGGCAAGCGCCCATCGCGGTTATCGTATCATCGTGCTTACCCATCGCCGTCGCCGTCCTCTTCCGGCAACAGCTTATACACCATCCTGCCGATAAGGTTTAGCTCGTGCATCACGATTGCGCAGCATACAAAGCATATCGTTATCGCCGTATCCGGGCAAGTCAACGGCAAAGACTCTGCTGTTGCGCGAGGAGACACATGCAACGCTTCCACGAAAAGGATGCGGCATCATTTCCAACTCCGTGGAGCAAAAGGACAGGAGAACCTGTTGCACCGGCGGCCAGATAATGAATGGAAAACCTTCGACGATATCCCGTTTATCTTCAATGGCTATACGCACATCGTAACGTACCTGCACCACACATTTGAACTTAGATAACGCACCCGCAGACTGTTTTTTTGTCGTACTGTAGGCTTTTGGCTTTTTCTGTCGTGCAGTGCTGGCAGTAGGCGAATCCAAAGTAGCAAAAGCTTAATTGTTGCCGCACGTATGAAGGCGGCGGAGGGATGCTATGAACACCGTTTTTGAGAACATCTATTTAAGGAGGTCTGTGAGGGCTTACAAGCCGAATGACGTGCCCGATGACATTGTCCGAGAATTGATCAAAGCGGGCACCTATGCGCCGTATTCGCCGTATCCCACGAGAGACCAACCGCGGAGGTTCGTGGTCATCAAGAACAGGGAGATGATAGACAGGCTTTCCGAGCGAGCGAAAAAATTGTGGCTAGACGCGGGCACTAGTTCTGGCCCGGAGAGTAAGCTGCCAGAGAACCTTATGAAAGCGCTGAAAATGCCGGAATTTAACATCTTCTACAAGGCTCCAGTGCTTATCCTTATGTTCGCGATGCCGGATACACATACTTCGCATGAGTACGACTGCGCGGCCGCGGCCGAGAACATGCTGATCGCCGCCCGGTCCCTTGGCATCGGCAGCTGTTGGATAGGATTCGGCATGCCGCTGGGTTCTAATCAGAACACCCTGGCAGAGCTGGACGTGCCGGAAGGGTACCGTTTGATGGTGCCGCTCATTTTCGGCTATCCGGTGAAAGATAGCGAGACACCGCCGCCACGCGATGCGGACGTTATATTTAAGTGGGTACCGTAAATCGCGCGCAAAAAGAAGAGCACTCGTAAGCAAAACGTAATTTTGATGGTCGGTGGTGCAGAGACGAGAAAGTCTACGAGATATTTTTGAAGAAGTGCTCGTCTAGTTGGGAGGCGTACTGGTGTCTCTGTGGAAACCGGATACGTGAGCTGCATGCCCTAGCGAAGCAATACTTAGGTTGCTTGGTATTCGTCATAGTGCTTCCATCATCGGCTGACTTCCTTTTGCCGCATGAGGTTGCCTCACATACTGCTGCGTCCCTAGAAAGACGCCGATTTAGCTTTCTTTTGGCGAAATAAAAAGCGCTCCGGCAAGCTTATAACTAGCATAAGGTGGCGGGGCATGGCGTGTATGTCACGTAGCCGCCGTAGCGTCGTCCGGTGCGTGTTTTGGCCGCATAAATGAGATGATCGCGGCGAGCGCAGAGATGGCCGCTGACACAAGAAATGCCTGGTGCATGCCGAGCTCAAAGGCTGCCAAGACCAGCGGGTCGCCGCTCAACCCCCCGCCGTACAGAAAGACGTGGTACAAGAGCGCTATGGGAAGTGTGCTAAGGACGAGGGGGAATGCGATCGCGATAGCGAGCATCTGACCGGTATTCTGGACCATCGTCCGGATACCGGACGCCGCACCACGCTCGTTCGGCTGCACGGCGCTCATCGCCGCGTTCGTATTTGGCGACCAGAAGATGCCCGATCCAGCCCCTATGAGGGCCATTAAAACGGCCAGCACCCAATACGGCGTCGTGCTCACGATAGTAGCCATCCCAATGAGCGCCCCGGCGTCGATAAGGAGTCCGCCTGTGGCGAGGTAGCGGGCCCCATAGCGGTCAGAAAGGCGCCCTGAAATCGGCGCGGTGACCAAGAGCGCGGCGCCGAAAGGCGTCATGAGAATGCCTGTTGTGAGGGGGTCAAGTCCGTAGGGCCCCTGAAAGAAGAAGATGAGGACGAAGAGCACGGCACCGCGAGCCAGGCCACTGAGCCCACTCGCCGCGGTGGCGTACGTGAAGACGCGGTTGGAGAGGAGGTGAATGTTAAGGATCGGCTGACGGACGCGGCCTTCCACGAAGATGAACGCGGCGAACGACACCACGGTAACCACGCACATGACGTACACGACCCACACGCCCGTGGTGGGAAACGCATAGAGCGACACTGCGAGCAGGAGTGCTGTCAGCCCCGTCGTAAACGTAATGCCTCCAGCCCAATCAAAAATCTGATCCGCAAGCGGAACGACCGGGTCTCTGAGCTTGTACACCCCATAAATCGTGCCGAAAATGCCAATGGGCACGTTCACGAGAAACACGAGTCGCCACGAAATTGTGGTGAGCACGCCGCCCACAAGCGGGCCGAGGAGGAACCCCGCGGAAAACGCGACCCCGTTCACCCCAAGGGCGAAGCCGATGTTCCCCTTGCGAAAGGCGTCGGTGACGATCACGACGCTGTTGGTCATGAGCAGTGCGCCGCCGACGCCCTGTATCATGCGGTACACCAACAAGTCAACGCCGTGGAACTGCGGCAGCGACAGCCCGCACAGCAGTGACCCGACAGTGAAGATGACAAAGCCGATGTTGTAGAGGTTCTTACGTCCCAGTATGTCCGCGAGCCTGCCCACCACGGGTACAATGGCCGCGACGATAAGCAGGTACCCCAGGAGTACCCACATCATGGTGATAAAACTCGCCTGCAGGTCTGCTAAGATCGTGGGCAGCGCGATGATCACAGCGGACCCATCGATCGACGCCATCAACACGCCAATGGTCGTTACGGAAAGCGCAATCCACTCGTAGCTGATGCGCGATTGCGTGTTCTCTTCGAGTGTCATTTTGTGTCCTTCAGACTTTTCTGACTATTTCGTTTTAGGCTCGAATCGCGAGATCTCGTAACCAGGCGGCTGTTAAAGGAGACTCGGAAGCCTCGATGTGGTAGCGGGAAAGAACAGTATTGAGGCTTGCCGCGGTACCCACACCAGCGAGCACTGAAGACGGAACTTTGTCGATTTTATCTGGCGCATAACGTTAGAATATTAGAATGAAAAGGAAAGCCACCTGTGATTCTTAGAGGCTATATAAGTGATCTTCTGGGGATGTTTTATGTAGCACAGTCTTGTGTGGACCAGTATTGTATAAAAAACACTCGTTAACCCATCTTTACAGCTACCGTTAATCCGTCGCCTATTGGTAGTATCGTACTCTCTAAAAGGGAGCTATCGGCAACCATTTCATTAAACTTTTGTATGGGTGCAACGGAACGAGTCCCTCTGCTATCCAGCCCCATAACAGGGAACAGCGTGTCTTCTGCCAAAAGGAGTCCGCCAGGTCTTAAAAGACGAACGCAATCGTCAAATAACAGAGGGTATAGCCCTTTATCACCAACATCTTGAAATATCAAATCAAAGTGTTCTCGAATTCGAGGAACTATTTCGCGTGCATCACCAATTTTCACTTCAATATTCCGCGCAACTCCGGCACGTTCAAAATTCTTCAGCGCTTGCTGTGCAACGTGTTGCTCGTACTCAATAGTGAGGATTTTGCCGTCATATCCTTTCACAGCATTAGCCAGTGACACTGTTGAATATCCTATACTCGTTCCAATTTCTAAAATCCTTCGTGCACGCGTGAGTCGAGTTAAGACATAAAGCATCCTCGACACGTCATCATCCACTACGGTTCCGAATTCCTGTAACTCCGTAGCCTCAATGTACCCTTTTTTACCGAGCCCCTTTTTTTGTATAGAGCGTCAATATAAGAAGTTGCTTTTTCTAGATCCATGGTCACCCGTTAATCATAAACCATTATTTTTCTTCTCTATTTTATCTCGAGGGGCTTATTAAAAGCGGGTTAACAGATGTAGCCCTGTAGCCGGTTTTTGTATAATTGCAGCCAAAACGGATCTTTAAGCTGCTTACTGGCGTGATGTCCTGCTTATTCTAGACAGCACGGCCCTTCGCTCATGCTCAGGGAAATGACGGCGAAATCATGGAAGGGATTTCCTTGAGAGAGTCCCTAGGCCGGCATAAGGGGGTCCTCCGCTCTCGGGCCCCGGAACCACTGCGCGTTATACGCTTGACCTGATTTCGTTTATCACACGCCTTATTATGCCTTGAAGAGACACGCCGTGCGCACCATACCGGGTATAATTCGTGTAATTCGCGAAGGCTGCCGTCGTATTAGCGGTTGAGTTTGTTGACGTGTTAACGGGCCGTGGGTGAGGATGACCACCGAAAGCCGGAATAAATAATAAGAGAAGCACAAATACAATCACTACGCCCACCAAGATCTTAATACTCGTTCTCATTTCGTGATCTCTTAGTAACAAACACCCGTGAAAAATGGCCAGTGCAGCTTAAACGTATTTACTGGCCTGTCTTGGCCCAGGCCGCGCTCTATTTAGAGCGATACCAAGCGCTGCTGCAACAAAGGACTACATGAATATCACAATATAAATTATTTGGTATGGCTCTTTTACCTCCGGTTTACTGGATTGCACTGTCCAATAGGCGTTGGAACCGGGCGGACCCCCAGCTGCACGGCAACTGGCTTTTTTTGCGAGCAAACCAACTGAAGAAGATCCAGAACGGGCTTTCTGGTAACAAATAAATACGTAATCGAACAGGTATTAGACGATGGATTCAGATCATTTGTGTTTAGGCTAAATCCAAACGAAGGTCCAGTGTGCCACCTTCAGATGCGTCGCGTACTGCAACCTCCCGGAACTAGCAACTGCTCCCATTTTTTATAAGAAAACTGAACGGAGCCCGATTTGGCGTTTACCGGGAGTCGAGTTTAAATAGGTCGTTTAAATAGTTCTCTTTATCGAATGCATGATTGGTGGTAACAAGGCACAACATTGGGATACGAAGTCGGTTACGATCGACAAACAAGCAGCGCCCTCACGCTGGCCCATAGAGATCGAAAGGGTCGATCTCGACGAAGGAATGCGTTTTGAAAGAATGCGAGGGGACAGAATAAGAGTGGGGCGGTCTGTAAAGGCCCTACGCAGACCCCGCGCGACGTCGTGAATACGACAAGGAATACAAGCAGAGGCAACGGCCCCAGCAGCTTGCTATTATATGCTTCGAACCTGAACCGGTGGAACCCAAAACAATGAACGCATTATTGCTGCGCGTCGGCATCGACAAGGGAAGCGGCGGAACCTATGGTCCAATTTTTGAGGACGGATCGTTCGAATTCGTTCCCTTTCCTGAGACGTATCGTTCGTGCACGGCCACCACGTACGGCGAACGAATCGGCAGGAAGGGAAAACCGCTCTCGACCTATGTGCCACCAGCGCTGAGGCACGTGCCCATGCACGATGACCCTGAGTTCGAAACGTGCACCTACGGTGACACNNTAAAGCCGTTTAACCACGACAACGATGACTATCCCGAAGCGCTGTACTTCGTCGGCTATTTCACGATCGAGCACGTGATCGATTTCAACTGGTTGTCAGCGTCTGAACGAGCCGCGTACCGTCAGCGGTATCCGTCCAACGCGCACGTCAAGCGCGGATACGCCTTCGAGAATCTTGTGATCGTCGTGGGCAGCAACAACAGCAGACTGTTGCACCACGCGCGGCTGATCAGCCAGAAGCAACCTGACACAAGCGGGCGGCCTACGTACGCGCTGTCACCTGAAATGGAAGAGCTACTCGGAATCAGCGGATTCATTCAAAAAAGCATACCGCCGCGATTTGTCACGCAAGAACACAAAGTCGCTCATTTGGTTCAGTTGCTTGACTCGTCGTGATCCGGCTCCGTTCCGTTCTTCTGCCGCGCTGCGCAACGCAGCGTTTTGATACGACAAAAAAAAGAACGATGTCATCCGAAATATGACGACGTTTTAGCCCCGTGCCTACTTAAGCCAGAAACCACGGCCTGTATGAAGAAGTCTTGCCGAATTTCCTCAAGCACGCACGCAAAATGGCACTTTCGGCACGGCCTCCCACGTTATCAGGTCTTCGCGAGCACATCCTCGAGCCATCCAAAGATGCGCTCCTGAGATATCATTGCTGCGCCGATCTGGCAGTGCTCTTCTGCGCCCTCTTCAGCCGTGAAGAGCATAAATTCCTTCGGACACGTGAGCGCGTCATAGAGCCTCTTCGCCTCGCCGGGGAAGGAATGCTCGGCCTCGGAGTCAACGACCAGTGTTGGGCACGTGATCTGTTCTGCCACATCGGTGAGCTCGAATTCAGATGCTTTTAGCAAGTATTCACTGGGGGTTGCGGCCTTGAAGGTGAACATGCCGTTTTGAATGCCCCACCGGACTACGGTGTTCGTCTCTGCTATTTTCCATATCTCATTGTCGGCGGCAGCTGCGTCTTGGCGAATAAACCCAAGGAGTTCCTGCCTCGACATCCCAGGCGGAACCTGGGGTGCCAAATAATCAAACACACCACCATTAGCTATGCACGCGGCCAGCCGGTGTTCGAACGCCGCCGCGCGTGGTGCGAGGTACCCGCCGAAACTGAGCCCCATGAGCGCGATTCTGGTCGGGTCGACGCCCGGCAGCGTCTGCACGTGGTCCACCACCGGCGTTACGACGTGCTCCCAGTCGGGCCTGAAGGGCAGTCCCTGTTCACGGATGACCCTGCCCTGCCCGGGCCCTTCGAACGTGAAACAGTTGATGCCTCGTCTCGCTGCGGCCATCGCCGTGCCGTGGAGCTCTTCAATAGTGCCGTCGAATCCCGAGTGCAGGATAAGCGCCGGTCGGGACTCCTGCGATTCGTTTACCCGGTAAAAGTGCGCCGGGAGCGTCGTGCCGTCGTATGGCACCTCTATCATCTCGATGGGAGGCACCTGGAGTTGGGCGACCTGACAAAAGCACTTCGCGCTCGCGCCCGCGAGCTCCTTGATGCGCGGATCGGTCGGGTCACCGTGCAGGTAGAACTCGGCCACTCGATAGTAGTTCGACGCGCGGTGGTACGCCTCTCGCGCGCTCACGCGGTGACCGGCTGCGAGGTTGGCATCAGCGACTGCGTGGATACGCCTCGCAGTTTTCACCCATTCGTCGTGCCAGCTCTCGAAAACTCCCTCCTTTATCCTATTCGCGGTGGACAGACATTCGCCGATATCGGCGGCGCCGTTCNNGTTCACCGAGTCTCCAAGGACTCTGAGCAATTGAAACGAGAATTGATCGTCGTTAAAAACAACTTTCATAGAGATCACCTCTTGCGTATTGAGTATAGGTCGGCACACGATAGCGTTATTAGCGCCGATCTGCATTATGGGCGTTGGGCCTACAGTCGTGCATCTCTTCACACATTTGATATAAAAATTGCTCTTTTGGTAGCGCAGTTTGCGGTCAGTTGCGCGTTTCACGAGCGATCGTTTATTCGCGTTCCGCCTGCTGCCTCGTAAAAAAGGGTCTCGCACCAATGTACGCGACCAGGTCTGCCGCACTCCAAACCGCACGCGCTGCGACGGACGGCGGCCTCACGTGCTTGGGGGCTCACGCGACAAGCTCCAGGGTTAGCCGACGAGGGAGGCACAATGGCGCGCAGGCAGATGAGTGGCGAGAGGGATGTGGAGGCCCGATGCACGCCGCAGGACACGTGTAAATGGAGAAAAAAGAAGAATAGATAGGGTCGTCAGCCCCTCCTCCTTACCACATAAGCGGCGATTACGAGCCCGAC
>PLGY01000014.1 GCA_003139855.1 Candidatus Methanoflorens stordalenmirensis | reverse complement strand
GAATCGCCAGTCAGAGTCTTACTAGGGTAAGGGCAAGTCATACCCACAGCACACCACCCGTTATCCCAGTTTTTCCACTCAATAGTTGCAGCTGTTTCCGGTGCAATTTGTATTCGACGGCGCGCTCGGGCAATCTATCTGCGCACGCTGATTGCGAAAATAATAGATTCCACTCGCTGTCCATTTCGCCGATTGTGAGCACAGCGCTTCTTGATTAGGCGGAACCCGCAGAGCGCTTTTTTTTCATGACACTCACGGTACTACCACCAAAATACAGTAGCAGCAAAGCTAGAAACTACTTAAAGAGGCGCATAAGCGTGCGACAAATATCGGTTCCAGTGGAGCATCGGCGAGCCGCAAATCCTTCAGCAGATATACGCTTGGCAGTGCTCGTTGCGAAAAAGAAGAATCTTGGTTCCATAAAATACCTTCATTTCGAGTCCAGATTTTAAAAAAAATGGCAAAATGTGAGCGAAAACGTTAAATACGATCGTGTAGAGCTTAATTGTGCCGTGATTAATAGGAGCCGGACCCGCGATCTGGCCTGCCTCGAAAAACCGTCTTCTCTTACGGCTATCGGGTCCGTGCTCCATTCTCGGTTTTTTTTCTGTCGTTTGTTAGGATTTTTTCCGGTGCAAGTAAAACGGCGAGTGCCTTTTGTGGCTTTGGGTTCTTCCGGTGACGCGAGGGATCGTCTAATACCTCGCTGCTTGTGATTGCTTTTTGATGCTGTCCACGGGAGGCGTGCTTACATTGGCATTCCTGATGGAACTTGCATGCAAAATCGCACTTTAGAACTGCTTCTTTAGACTTCGTCTTCCAATCTCACGATAAATATTGAAGCTAGTTCGAATTTCTTTCGTTCATTTCGGCGAAAAATAGCCTTTATAGAGACAACAAAAGCGCCGCAAATCTAAATCAATAAATAGCGTTACTCGTTAATGTGTAATGATAGGAATAAGGGAGGTGATAATATAGGAGAATTAAAAACGATCACAAAGATTCCTGTTGGGGCAGTGGCCTTGATGGGTGCCGTACTTTATGCCATTTTAGGGCTCATTAGTGGTATCATTTCAGCTATTGGCATTGCAATTGGCGTCTCGGCAATACAAAACGCCCTTCCTGCAACAACGGCCCTCGGCTCGGGAGCAGGCCTCGAGGCTTCGGCTATTATCGGTGGCGTGGTTTTCGGCTTCATTGGCGGCTATATCATAGTGGCAATCGTAGCACTGATTTACAATTGGTTGGCGCCTAGAATTGGCGGCGTTAAGCTTGAACTTCAGTAACGGCAAAGCACACTTCCTCGCCTAAATCGCAGAGTTCTGACGGTAAATGCAAGCACAAAGCGTTGGTCGTTACTTTTTTTGTTTTTTTGACGAACAAGTAGCACTCTTGCCGTGCACAAGGGTGACACCCAAGCCCGAATGTAGGGTGAGACAAAAGCACATCAATGTGCGCTGGTTAAGATCCCTAAGACGAGCTAAAGCGAATCCCGCGTTATCTGAGCGAAGAGGCGACGCACGAACTGGAGCGCAGGTATGAAAGAAAAAAAGAATTTCGAAAATGCGGCAAGCACCGTGTTTGCCCCGCAACTCGTCGGCCTAGTGACGACCATTGATCGTGCCAACCGGCCAAACGTGGCGACCTTCGCTTGGATAATGAGCACCTCGCACGATCCGGAGCTCGTAGCAGTAAGTGTTTCAAGAAAACGCTACACGTATGAGTGCTTACCGATGAATTCGTCATTAATTTGCCCACGAGGGAGTTGCTCGAACAGGTGTGGGCCGTTGGGACCCGGTCAGGAAGGAACGTGGACAAGTTTCAGGCGACGGGGTTGACGCCCATACCCGCTGTCGTGGTGAAACCGCTTAGGATTGCCGAGTGCCCGACCCACGTAGAATGTCGCATCGTTGACAGGGTAGACACGGGAGACCACACCATCTTTATCGGCGAAGTCGTGGCAAAATCAGGCGACCCTGATGCAATGAAGGACGGTGCTCTCAACGAGCGCATTGAGCCTCTGTTCCATCTTGGGGGGAAGAAATTCCTGTGCGGTCGCGAACGACTTGACGTCGGCAGGCTTCGCAGGGGCAAACGCAGCGTTTGAAATCCCCCGCAATCTGCTTCTGGCAGAGGAATTTGGGCGCTGATCGCTTGAGCGGAGTGCAGAGCGTCTCATTTTAGGTGGCAACATTCGTTTCTGATAAATACCTAGCAAAAACATTATCAGTTCGAGTTCGAAATCAGAAAAAGGTTTCAAAATTAAGGAAGCCGTTTGTATGTCCCAAACGGCGATTGCTTGATACTGGAGGTTAAGCCCACCGCTCGCCCTACCTCGAATCGTCTCTTATTACGCGCGGCGGACCCCGCTCCGTGCTGACCGCAGCAGCTTTGCGGTTTGCGATAATCTGCAGTTTACTGTAGGCGAGACCGCTTTAAACCCCTTACGGTTTGTCGTGCGGGTGCGGCGCATATTCGCTGTTTTTTGTTAAGTTCGCTTTGAAGCAGTCATCGCCGAGCTGTGACACAAACGCGGTGTCACGCGTTTAAACGCAATTCTTGCCTCACGCGGCATTATAGGGTTTTTGTGTGCAGGCTAGATCGGAGGTGAACGTTATGGCGACAAATGTAGCGAGCACACAAACGGGCGGACTGCTGTACGCGGGTGTCGCCTCGGCGCTGTGCACAAACAGGCGCATTGAAAACGATGAGATTTCCCTTTTATGCAACGGTGCGTCATCGACGCAACGCGCTGGGAAGTCGGCGGAACGCAGTACGAACAGTGGCGCGCTGAGAACGGCATGGAAAAGATCCCGCCGTTAAATGGCGTGACGAGGTGGTTACGCCCTACCACCAGCAGCGATTTGATGGGCTAGAACTGCAAGGCGATGGCCATCTCTGCGGTGTCCGACACGATACCGATGAGGAGATTGACGAGCGTTTCTACGACACGCAACAGCTTCGGGGCTCAATGCTCGCAAAGTGTCCGGGGAACGATGGCTGTTCGCTCTCGGGTGCTGCCGAAGATACAGACCGCAGTAGAGTTCGCGCCTCTTTGGAAGGTCGAGTCAGGCTGATAGCGTTCCGCGGCACCACCAACGGCGTGCGTTACAGCGTCCATTTACGCGTCCGCGTACTCGATGTCCGGAAAGGCGTCTTCGAATTCGAGCCTCCTGTCCGTAAGCTTGTTGTACACGATCACCGCCTCTTGTGGGGTTAGTGGCGTCAGTTCCGGGTCGTGCTCATCGTCGTCGCCAAAGAACGGCACTGTTTTTTCGTATTTGAAATAGCACCCGCTAGGCGTCCGGAACAGGTCGACGTTCTTGAGGCCAGTTTTCAGCGTTTTAATGCAGAACTGGTGCTCGTTTCGCGCAAGAAGGATACCTGTATCTGTGTCGTACACCACGCCGCCAAACGCTTGTTTCATAGACATACCGTTTGGATGACCTCACAGTTAAACTTTGTATGTGCGCCCGGAAAGTAAAATAGCCTCACGCGAAATGGAGATGGCTGCGCGAGCACGACGAACGATCTGAAGTGCAACAAGTGCGCAAAGCGCGTCGCGGATGCGGTTAACGGCCCGCTTCTGCCGCGACATAGCAGCGTTGACTAAAATGCGTTCCAAAAACGGGCGATAATTATGTCCTTCGCGGGTGCTACCGGTAGTGTGGCTGATGTTCGCCTTGAAATAGCATGAAGTGCCTTCAGCATTGTTTGCGATCAATTACCCCGACCTTTTCAACTGTCTTTTGTACTTGCGCGGGGTGTGTAGTTTATACGCAGCGGGTTTAAGGGGGCCCTATCGTGCGCTTCTTTTCTAAATTACGCGGCCTTAAAACTCCGCTAAATCGTGCCACTTGTCCGATCGTCCCGGGTTTAAACGAACCGCGTCGTACGCTTTTTTTGCACCTTAGATCGTCTTAGAGCACCGCTACGGACGACCTTTTGCCTGCTCGTCCTGCGAGTGTGGCTGAACAAAGCCTTCCGCGTGGTAGAGGATGTCGTGAGGCAAACCCCACCACGCCATGGATTAGTCAATTCTAAAATGGAGGCGGATCGCGAAAACCGTTTGTTACCTTATATTAAAAAAGGGAATGTTTGACACGTGGGGGCTCGAGGGCCCGTTTAGCACGCGCTTCATTCCGTGTGTTCTTCGGCCTCCAGCATTTCCATCAAAGGCTTCTTCAGAATGAGGACGCGCCTTCCGACTCGTAGGGCCGGCAAGTCGCCGGACTGCACCATCCGATATGCGGTCGTTCGACTAATGCCTATAAGGCGTGCGGCGTGCTCAACGGACAACGTCAGTGCTTCGTCTTTATGGTGTTCTTTTGTCATGGTCACACCCTCAAGAACGAAGAGGCGCTGAGCTACATATATATGTCGTCCCCCCGGCGCGCTCAACAAGATCTGCGTCTTGGCAGAGGCGCGTGGTGATATCAGCATGCGTCCAGCGTTGCGGGGAGGCTCACGTGCTACTACCAGTAACGTGCTGCCACCATTGTTCTGCCACGTCTTTCAGACCGACGAGCATAAGGGAGAGCAATAAACGTTACGCGTTTTACGCTTGCGTGTTAGAAGACGCAATTCACGCGGCTTAGGAAGGTGCGTTATACGTT
>PLGY01000040.1 GCA_003139855.1 Candidatus Methanoflorens stordalenmirensis | reverse complement strand
CTTTAGTTCAGTTCATTGAATTTCTCAGACAGGGTCCCCCCATCGCGCGCATTGATGATGTAAGCGTGGAATGGGGCCGTCCACGCAACTACAGCGACTTCACCATCGCGGCCAGCGGCGAGGGCGAGTTTGGCTTCACGTCGCCAGACATCGCGATCTGTGACGACTGTCTGCGGGATTTGAGGGAAAGCAGGAGGTACGAAGAGTACTGGGCCACTTCGTGCGTAAATTGCGGTCCACGATTCACAGTGACCGAGAGACTCCCGTATGACCGCGAGACGACCTCGATGATCGACTTTCCCATGTGCTCGGAATGTGAACGGGAGTACCGCAACCCAAAAGATCGTCGTCATCACGCGCAAACCATCGCGTGCGAACGCTGTGGCCCGACGCTCGCGCTGGTCGACCGGGATTTGCAGCGCTTGAACGAGCCAATTAGCACGGCCGGGCGATTGCTACTTGAAGGCCACATTCTGGCGATAAAAGGGATTGGCGGCTTTCACCTCGCCTGCGTCTTCGATTCCGCAAGAGAGCTAAAGCGACGTTTGGGCAGACCCACACAGCCCCTAGCGATTATGGCACCGAGCGAGACGTGGGTTGAGGACAATCTCCTCGCAACAGAAGAAGAGCGCGCACTGCTCACGTCAAACAAACGGCCCATTATGGTCCTCGATAAGCGCGTCGAAGGCACGTTCATCGAAGTCTCGAATCTCCATAACATAGGCGTAATGCTTCCCTATAGCGGCCTACACTACCTCCTCTTTGATATTGTAGATCAGCCACTCATCATGACGAGCGCGAACGCGCCGGGCGAGCCGATGATTATCGCCGTTGATGACGCTCTCGCAAACCTGCGAGAGAAGGTCGATTTCTTCCTCCTCCACGATCGACGGATAGTCAACCGCTGTGACGACTCGGTAATGCGCGTGCTCGACCAGCCTACATTTATCAGGATGTCGCGCGGGTACGCACCCGTTTCTTTTACAGTGCCTGTAACGTACGACAAGAACATTCTCGCGCTTGGCGCAGAGATGAACGCGACCGTGACGACCTATAAAGACGGCCGATGCTATATCAGCCAACACGTGGGCAACATCGACAAGCCGAAGACCTTCGACTACCTTGAGGCTTCCGTCCACAGCCTTATCGAAATGAGCGGCGTCGACGTGAGCGTTATCGCGCACGACTACCATCCGACCTTACGCTCAACGCGTCTCGCTGCCGAGCTCGGAGCCGCTTACGCCGTTCAACACCACCAAGCGCATATCGCGTCACTCATTGGCGAGGGCGCCCCAGATAACCTTATAGGTATCGCCATCGATGGTATTGGCTACGGGTACGACGGCACTATCTGGGGCGGGGAGGTATTCCTGCCCACCCTGGAACGGGTGGGGGGTCTCATCCCGGTGCCGATGCCAGGAGGCGATTTGGCCACGAGGCACCCTGTGCGAATGGTAGCTGGCATCCTGCACAGCATCTGCGATGAGCGAGAGCTTGCGGCGACGCTCACCTCCCTTGGTCTGAGTGAACTCGAGTCGTCGATTCTCCTGCAGCAAATTGAACGGAAAGTAAACGTCCCGATGACCTCAAGCACTGGGCGCGTGCTTGACGCTGTTTCTGCAGCGCTTGGGCTATGCCAAAAGCGGACGTACGACGGCGAACCAGCGATGACGTTAGAGGGCTTCGCGCGCTACGGTTACCCGGACGTCGCGCTGCCGCTCGAGATTTCGACCTACCAGGATCGACCGATCCTCGACACTCGACCGGTGCTCGCCGAAATCCTCCACGCGAAAAAACAAGGAAAAAGCACAAAGAACATTGCCGCCTCGGCGCAGGTCACGATCGCGCGCGGGATTGCAACGATAGCCGCCGACGCAGCAGAAGCCATCGGAACGAGTAACATCGGACTATCTGGCGGCGTCGCGTATAACAAGGCGATTGTCACGACGATTAACGAGGTGTGTGATGAGCGCGACCTCGCCCTCTTTACCAATACAAAAGTTCCCCGAGGGGATGGAGGCATTTCGTTCGGCCAGGCAATTCTCACCGCTATGGTCAAAAGCGGGAGCTACGATTTGAAACTGTTTGCAACCTAAAGCGCCAATGGGGGTGTCGTGGGGCAGCGTTTGGCCGCGCAAGTTCCACCAGGGCCTGCTACGTCTTTCGCACGATGACCTTGCCCTTGGTAGAGATATAGCCGATGCTTGCCTTCCCGTTTATCTCCACGTTTCCTTCTGCGACAATGCGGTCAATGACCGCGTCAGGCTTGATCGTAACACTCCCAGAGCTGTCTATTTCTGTTAGGCGGACCCCTTCCAAAAGCGTCGTGTCATCCGTCGTTGTCAATATGCCGCTTAGCTCAGCGTCGTTTCCAATAAATGCACTTTCGGCCCTAACGTTCCCGCGAACGGTCGACCTGTTGCCTAGACTAAGCGAACCTTCGACGATCAGATCGCCCCAAAAACCGACGTGAGTACCGGTGATTAGATTACCACGCACATGCACGCTCTTTTCAAAAAATGCGTCGTCCTTTATAATGTACGTGTTGCTCTTCACGTGCTTTCGAACAAGGCGTGCTGCGTCATCCGTTTTCATGATCCACCGAGGCCTCTGTAAAGTCCGTGCCTCAAATGCAACCGTATTTCGGCTGAAGAGCTATTTACTTTTTTGGCCAGTAATACCTTATATCCCACCGACGACATAGGCGAGCAATACCACGAGCATGCCGTACTTAATCACGGTTGACGCCCTCCCCGGAGCGCTCCTTGAGAGCACTATGCCATACAGGAGTGTCACGTCAGCCGCAATGACGATTACAAGGTAAGGATAACCGGACGCACCGATAATGAACGGCAGAGGGCTGACAGTGACCGCCGCGAGCATAAAAAGTGCAGCAGTTGTCAGCGAATGGGGCGCCCCAAACCGAATAGGCAACGTAGACGCGCCCGCTCGCCGGTCCCCCGTGAGATCTTCGACATCCTTAACGATTTCACGTGAAGTGATTGCGAGCATTGCGCTCACAAAGAGCACACTAGGGATGAAGAACGAATAAACGGCTGCCCCGCCGAAGAGAAAGATCGACCCCACCAGGTATCCAATCAACAAGTTGCCGATGAGTACCGATCTCTTCAGCTTCCACGAGTATAAGACAAGGAGTACAGCGTTAAGCGCCGCTAGTCCAAAACAAACCGGGTTGATGAATAGAGACGCGGCAACGCCGAAAAGCGAGAGCGTGAGCGCATATACGAGCGCACTGCGCCGCGTGATAAGCCCACTTGGCAGGGCGCGACGTGGCTTGTTCACCCGGTCAATATCGACATCAAAGCAGTCGTTGATGACGTTGCCCCCGGCGGTGACGAGAAACACTGCGACGAACGCCAAAAGCGCCGGCACAATGACGTCGTAGACGAGCGGCGCCTTACTCACAAAGATGCCGATGAGCGAAGCAAATGCTGCCATCAGACAGTTGACGACCCGTATCTCTGCAAGGTACGCGCGGGTGCGTGATCGCATGGGCCTAATCAAATCAGCTTCTCTTAGATCTGACGGGTTCACGTTCCGAGCTTGACCGCGTCGGTAATTTTCTTGAGTGACGCGACCGCCGAGTACGCCGCGAGCTTGCTCGTGCGCTCATTTTCGGCCGGAACGTTGTCAAATTGGGCAGTAAACGTCCCAAAATCCCCTTCGACTTCGACGACGTGCACGTTTCTTGTCAGCGCCGGATCAACGGCGATGCGGACGATCGTTCGGTCAAATCCGACGCCAGCCAAAGCGAGCGTCGCTGAGACGTTAATATTTTGTGGGAAGCCTTGAATCGCCTCGTCGGCGGTACCTTCGAATATAAGGGCGGCACGGGACAGATCAGTAGTATTGTGGATGACGTAGGGGGCGGTCTCGAGGCCCGCTGAAGGCTTGGTCGTAGTGAGTGTCACCCGGTTGATCGTCCCCTGTGATGCTGCAAGGAGTGCGTCGACGCTCCCGATGGCACCTGACGGGATATAAAGGCAACAGTCGTGCGCACGCGCTGCCGCATATACTTGCTCTCGAAAGTCCACGTCAACCAGCGCACCGATACTGAGCAACATCAAATCCGTACCCTCTGTCAAAACGCTGAGCGCGATATCGCGCGCTGCCTGGATTGAGGCGCATTCCACGACGAGGTCCGCTTGGTCGATGATGTCGAACAGCGAGACGACGGCCGATGCCGAAGGGGTCGCATCTGCCAGATGCTGAGCGCGATCAGGGTGCCTGTCCATCAGGAGGAGTTTGCTCCAGGAACCATCAGCCCCCAGCGCACGACAGATTTCAGTTCCTATCACGCCACATCCAATAATTCCGATGATCATCTTGAAATCCTTTAAGGTAGTTAAGATAGAAAAGCGTATGTGGTGATCGTTTGAATTCACGCGACATTGAGAGGTTTCTGGCTGAGGATGAAGGATTCGGCGACATAACGACCGCTCTCCTACCCAACGTCGAGGGGACTGCAAACATTATCGCACACGAAGACGGAGTCGTAGCAGGCTTATCAGAGGCACAAAGCATTTTCGCGTACTACAACCTCGTAACCGCCCCACTGTGCTGCGACGGAGACGTCATAAAAAAGGATGATACCATTTTACGCGTGATAGGAGCGGTTAGGGCTATTCTTGTGACCGAACGCGTCGCGCTCAACTTCCTGTGCCGTATGAGTGGCATTGCCACGATCACGCGCCGCTGCACGGAAGCCGCTGGCACGGTGACGGTTGCCGCGACCCGGAAGACCACGCCGGGCTTCAGACGTTACGAAAAAAAGGCGGTCGCGATCGGAGGAGGAGACCCACACCGCTACTCCCTCTCAGAGGCCTATCTATTCAAGGATAACCATCTGAAAGTAATCTCTGCAGAAGACGCCCTGCGGCAAAAGACGTTCTTCACAAAGAAAGTGGAGATCGAAGTCGAATCCGTTGACGAGTGCGTTAAGGCAGCAGAGCTTGGAGCAGACATCATCATGTTCGACAACATGGACGTCGAACAGATCACCGCGGCCGTCAGCAAGTTGAAGGCACTCAACCTGCGCGGCAACGTGCTGCTCGAAGCATCAGGCGGCATGAGGCCCGAAAACGTCAGGAAATACGCTGCGACCGGCGTCGACGTGCTCTCGCTGGGATACCTGACTCACTCGTCGCGGTGGCTCGATTTCAGCCTTGAACTTGAGGCACCGGATTAGACGAGCGAGGTCGCGATAAGACTCACCGATCCTGCCAAAAGGTCGACCTCTTCAGCCGTATTATACGCCCCGAACGACGCCCGCACGGTTCCGTTGATGCCAAGAGACACTAAGGCCGGCATAGCGCAGTGGTACCCGCTCCTCGTGCAGATCCTGCTTGTCTCGTCGAGGATCATCGAAACGTCGTGCGGGTTCAGCTCTGCGACATTGAAGGGAACCACCGCCGCACGGTCTTTTGGTCCATAGACCGTCACGTTATCGATTTCTGCCAGTTTTTTCGCGGCGATTCTCGCCAGCATCTCGACGTGCTTTTTGACGTTTGCAACGCCCAGCGCGCTCACGTATTCCACGGATCGCCCGAGGCCGATGACCCCCGGTATGTTCGGAGTACCCGCTTCAAAACGGGCCGGCGGTTCGAGCAGTTCATATTCGCAGCCTCGCACCCATTCGACCGCGCCGCCACCGAGCACAGTTGGACGCAGCTCCTCCGGATCACGCAGAATCAAGATGCCCGTCCCTTGCGGACCGAGCAGCCCCTTGTGGCCCGGCACGGCTAGATAGTCGCATTTCAAGTCTTTGACGGACAGATCCATATGACCAGCAGACTGAGCTGCGTCTATCAACACTGGCACATCGTTTTTACGCGCAATCTTGACGATACGGCTTATGTCTTGGACAGAGCCAAAGACGTTTGACACATGAGAAAGCGCGATCAGCTTAGTTCTGTCAGTAATTGCTCTTTCAATCTTGGAAGGATCAACGATGCCTTCCTGATTCGCTTCAATTAGGTCGAGCACGACGCCTCGCGCACGGAGAGCGACCCACGGCAGGTAGTTCGAGTGATGTTCAATCATTGACGTGATGATGTGGTCTCCGGGCGTCCAATCCTGACCGTGGGCGACGATGTTGATGCTCTCCGTCGTGTTTTTGGTGAAGATAACGTTGCCGGGCTCACTTGTGAAAAAATCAGCTACCGTCTCGCGTGCGGCTTCGTAGTGTTCAGTCGTCTGCTGGGCTAGGCGGTGCGCTCCTCTTCCGTAGTTGCCAGCATACCGAAAGAAATACTCGTTCATCGCCTCGACGGCGGGTTTCGGCGTCTGGCTGGTTGAAGCGTTATCGAGATACACGACGTGCTCGAGAACTGGGAAATCCTTCCGTATCGCATAAACGTCATACATTGAAAGCAAATAAGGGGGTGAGCCGAATAGCTTTTACGGTTGCGACGGTGGCAGAGGTCGGTAGCGCAATCGGCCTTTTTTGCTGAAACGCCCCGCTTGGCGGTTAAGCGGCATCCTCAAGTTACGAAGCACCCACTATGCACCTGATGCACAGGAATCCGGCGCTCACCGTTGACGCAGTGATCGTGAAAAACAAGAAGATCTTGTTGATAAAACGAAAGCGAGAGCCGTATCGAGGACAATACGCACTTCCTGGCGGCTTTGTGGAGTACGGCGAAACCGTTGAGGCAGCCTTGCAGCGCGAAGTCATCGAGGAAACTGGACTCGTTGTGAAGATAAACTCACTCGTAGGCGTTTATTCCGACCCTGATCGCGATCCTCGCGGACATGTCGTCTCAGTCGCGTTTGCGGCGGATATCGTGGGAGGTACGCTCGCAGCCGGCTCTGATGCAAGTGACGCGATGCTTTGGGATATCGCCGGCCTGCCGCCGCTGGCATTTGATCACGCACAGATCATCAGCGATTCGCTTGTTCGTCGCTAAAGTCCTACGCCTTGCTTTATGAGCGGCGCGACGGTTATGCTACTCTCTGCTTTTTCGATTGTGTCGGTCGCTATGATGCTGTCGACCCCTGCGCGATATAGGCGAAGCCGCGCATTCAGAGAGAGAACAGGGTGAATGCACGCAACGTGCACCTGTCGCGCCCCTTGCCCTCGCAGAAGCTTGATCGCTTCGGCCATCGTACCGCCGGTTGATATCATGTCGTCTACGATGACCAAGTCGCGTTCGTCGACGTCCACCGTCTTTGGTTGTATCTCAACGAGTTCAGATGTCACCCGCTTCTTAACCAGCACGTCGAACTCGCAGCCCATGGCGTGAGCAACGTCGCGTACTAAAGCGGTGGCGCCTTCATCAGGAGCGATGAGCAAGGGTGACGGGAACTCCATGCTCTTCAAGTACGTGCCAACGAGGCCTGCAGCGGACAGGTTCGCCGCCTTTTTGCCACTTCTGAGCTGAAAATGGTCAAGTGAGGCAGGGTCGTGGATGTTGACAACGTAAACTTCGTCAGCGTCGATCGTCCGCGCGATGGCACGAGCGCTGACCGGTTCGCCGAGCTTGAATCGCTTATCTTGCCGCGCATAGCCAAAATAAGGAATTGCTACCCTCAGGTAGCCGTCAGAGGCGGCGTCGATAAGCTGTAGAAGGTAAACGATATCGTCATTCGTTGTCGTACTCTGCACGATGAGCGTGTCGCCGTCGAGTTCCTCTGCGATGCGCAAATACAGTTCACCGTCAGGAAACTGCTTGAATTCAACAATGGCGAGTGCACACCCGATTTCGCGTGCAACCCGCGAACCGAGCAGTTGAGAAGCTGGACCTCCTAAGACTTTCATGTTGCCTCCTTGAATGCGTATTCTTCTTAGAACCGAACATAGATAAGTCACTATCTTTTGACCGCGTGAGCACTTTCACCTCGCTACGAAGACGCGTGGCGCAGGCTCCTCTCGCATCTGCCGCTACTACGAAAACATTGAGNNCGAACTTTCGCAGACGGACATGCTAAGCCTGTGCGCTAATCGGACCACACACGGCGCACTGAAGGCGTGCACAGCGTATGGCCTCACGACTGCACGACGACGGTGTTTGCGATGCGATCGCCGAGGCGCTGCTTATGCTCAGATGCCCAGATAAGTGCCGCTCCGAGCAGATACGGAGCGATGAACGGAATCAGATCGATGATGCGCAAAATCGTCCGCACAGCAGCCTCACCATAAGTGATCGGGGAGTGGTCCACTTTTTTTACGACCTTGATCTTAACGATCATCTTACCAACTGTTTGTCCGTTTCGTCCCTCGAGCAGCGTGAAGTAAAGGAATGCGATGATGACGTCGATCAAGATGAGCGCGCCAAAGAACGGGCTGATTGAGACCTGTGCTGTTGACGCATTAATGGTGATGGTACCAGCGCCTGAAAAGCCCAGTATCAAAAAAATGATAGCAAGTATGATTACATCGACGAGTTGTGCGACAAAGCGGATAGCAACTCCCTGCAACACCGGCGAGGCCGCGTAATGCGCCCGTGTTTCGGTTGCCGCCCGGGGTGCATATGCGGAGGCGCCCTCTGTAGGTTGACCGGTGCGTGGTGCTCGGCCGGTGAATGCTGCCCCACACGCCGCGCAGTATTGTGCGCCATGGGCTGCTGGAGTGCCGCATTGTGTACATTTTTCTTCGTTCACGCGTTTCACCTCCTTTGCATTTATTACGCCATAAGGAGAGCATTCCCTTTAATCTTTCTTGCGATTTGCTCTGCTAGTATGCGTGCTCCGGTTTCATTTTGGCGTGGCACGATAATCGGCCGCACCCAGCATTGCAGAATCGCAATGCGCTGTTCTCGTTTCAAATCGTTTCACTTGAAGCGGCTGCGGGGTCGCGCTTCCAGGCTCAGAGCGACAGCTATGAGCGAAGTTAGCCGCTTAGTGGTGCAAAAAAAGAAAAAGGGGCTTGCGCCCCTATCACGCTTTCAGTACGACGGTGTGTGCGACGCGATCGCCGAGGCGCTGTTTCTTGTCTGAGGTCCAAATGAGGATTGCGCCGAGCAGGTAGGGGACGACGTACGGGATAGCATCGATCAACAAAAGAATCGTACGCACAAACGCCGCTCCGTAAGTGATCGGTGAGCTGTCTGCCTCACTGACCACTTTTATCTTGACTACCATCATACCGACCGATTGCCCATAACGCCCTAAGAGGAGCGTAAAGTAGAGCAGGTCGATCACAATGCCCAAAACGATAGCTGCGTAGCTCACAGCGACAAGCGAAATTGCGCTAGTGATAATCCCTAAAATAATGGCATCAATGAGTAACGCTACAAACCGGATGGCGACGCCCTGATAAGGCATTTCAACGCCTGGTGCTGAGTAAGGCGCTTGCGCCCGTGGTGCTGTGTACACAGCAGCAGGTTCCGCGGCAGCTGGGCCTTGGACTGGTTGTGTAA
>PLGY01000045.1:1203-14093 GCA_003139855.1 Candidatus Methanoflorens stordalenmirensis | reverse complement strand
TTTCGACAAAGTAATAGAAGGCGTTTCATAACTATCTGACCACGCGCAGAGGGGGGTTTAAACGGCTTCGTTGCTCAAGTTGTATCCCCAATTCCAGAGCATCGCTTTTGTTGTCGATCATTGGGCTGGAATCTGTAAATTTTGCTGACGGAGCGCGTCACCTTTGATCTGCGGCTTGGTCATTTGGCAATGTCTCGCAACTCCTTATTTAGGGAGAGGCCTACTACCGTTCTGATGCCGACGATGAATGCGAGAATAACCGCCTGATCCAACGTAGGACTGAGGATCGTCCTTACGAGGTCATTCGCGACAAAAAGCTCCAAGGCTAGAACGATTTTCGACGTGTAGTCCATTCGGATGGCGGTGTAGTTGGGGGGGTGTCGGCGAAGTGCAGGCCTCACGAGCTCCACTACGACGCGTGCACTTGCGTAGAAGATGATGACGGCGCCTACGACCTCGAATAAGGTGACAATCCAGCTGACGACAGTTACCCAGTTGCTAATATCTTCCAACATGTGACGAAGAACAGTTGGGCTTTTTATTCGTGGTACGAGGTAATAACATTTCCTTTCGCCAATCCGACTTTTGCTGCTTCGTCATTTCAAGCACCCTTTCAAGATCTGATGGACGGTTAAAGCCCGGCTAGCGTTCTCGCTTCGAAAGACTTACGTGCGACAGGCAACAGCCGTAACGCAACACGGCGCATGCGAAACCACTATAGCCTTTGCTGCCTCGTGAGCTCGCCTTGGCTGCCTTCAAAATGCGGGACCTCTGCTGGTTGAAAGTACACAAGCGGTCGATCAGCCGTTCGATCCGCCTTCCGCTTGTCTAAGTCGTCCACATATGCCTTGAGCTTCTCACAACACGTCTCTAATTCTTTCACGCGTCTTTCTAAGGTGGCTATCCGTTCGTCGCTCATACCTGCACTCCTGTTAGAGCCATAGAAAGGGCCATCATGTGACCTGCTGCATCACGCATATGTGAGGTTGCCAACCACAAAAAACGTTCCTGTCTAATAGTGGCCAAATGATAGAGCCTCAAAAACCGAAAGTGGTGGGCACGATAGTTTATACCGAGCGGGCGCCTCTAATAGCGTATGGGCACACTGGCAGACCTCGCGCTCATAGCACTTGTCTTGGTCATCGTGCTTTTCGCTATCATCATCATCATCCACTTGATCCCGCTGTT
Organism: Candidatus Methanoflorens stordalenmirensis; assembly: GCA_003139855.1. Classification (GTDB taxonomy): domain Archaea; phylum Halobacteriota; class Bog-38; order Methanoflorentales; family Methanoflorentaceae; genus Methanoflorens; species Methanoflorens stordalenmirensis. The sequence goes on along the minus strand of PLGY01000045.1, from coordinate 12,905 downwards.
GATCGTGGTCGCGTTCCTCCTCCTTGTGGTGTGGCTTCTTTTTTTCCGACGCCGTCCACCGCGAGCGGTCGCGGCAGCTTAAGTAACCTCATCAGGAACGAAGAGACACAAGGTATTCATTGTTCGTCCCCTCGCTTTCCTACGGGCTATTAACTGGTCTATTCGTTTTTCGTAGGCGTCTTTAAAATGATTAAGGCTCTGCGGTGGAATCAGTCGTATCAGGATCAGCCAACTGCTAACTGTTGATAACTTATCTCGTCTTCCATCAGCGTCTAGCGATTTGCGTAATAGATTGCACAAACAGCAAAATGGAATTATTGGCTATCTCAACACATCTGCAAGGCCTTGCGAGGTCCTATATATAGGGCTGGGACTTGTCTTTCACCATGCTTCTCGATGCCGTACACTCTAACTGGATCTAAAGTCCCTCTAAATCGAGTTTACGCTTCTTAAATTCCCTTTTAGTAAAAAGTAATGTGTACTCTTTTATCCTAATGGCGCTAGAAATACGCTCTACCACACTGAGGCATTCGTCTTTTGAATGACCGTGGATCATTGTGTAGACATTATACCGCCATTCAGGGTAGCTCACTCGCTCATACCCGTGACTTACCTCGGTTAGATCCTGTATTACCGCTTCAAATTCATCAATTCGCTCTTCGGGAATTTTCCACGCAACGAGGACGTTTGACGAGTATCCTACCCGATCATGCCTCACTACCGCGCCATACCGCCTAATGACGCCACCAGTAATTAATGAACGTATGACCTCTAACAGCGCATCTTCTGTTGTTCCGAGCTCTTGTGCAAGTGTGAGGAACGGCCTACTCTCAATTGCCAAACCGCGGTGCAAACATCGTATTATTCGATTGTCAGCTTCGTAATTGCTCTTTGCGTGCACGTCTTATAGCTTGAAATTCGTTTTTAGCTTGAGAATTCGCTTGACTGGGACTACAAGCGAACCTAGGGGGTGTATTTTTCCTTTTATTTCTTCAAGTGTCGAGGCAAGCGCTTCGTCTGATGCCGCGGCAAGGGTAAACCAGACGTTGTACTCGCCTTCTCGCTCATAATTGTGCGTTACCCCTGCATACGAGTTGATGATTTGAGCAGCCATATCGACTGCGTTTTCCGGAACTCGTAGGGCAACAAGCGTGCTTACGAGCCCGATCATTTTTGAATTGAAGATTGGGCCGATCTCCCGTATCACCCCCTCGGCCTTTAGCCTTCGAATTTTGGCAAGGATTTCGTCTTCAGGAGTGTCGAGCCTCGTCGCGAGTTCTTTAAATGGTTCTTTTGCTAGCGGGAACTCGTACTGAAGTAAATTTATCAGTCGTGAGTCAATCGCATCAAAGGTTCTCATTGCCACACACCACTACAATACGGGTCGTCACCAAGGTAATCACCGTTCATTGCGAGCGCCCGTGCCCGGCAGCCCCTACACGTGTCTGAATAACAGCACGTTTTGCACGCTCCCGCAAATGCTGCAGGTTCGCGCAGCGACGCTAAAATGGCGGAGGTCTTCCATATCTCGCTTAAGTTCGTCCGTCGTATGTTTCCTACCGGTACCGGAAAATACCCGCAGGGTTGGACCGTCCCGCTGCTCGTAACGAAGACGTAACTCAAACCCGCCAGGCATCCTTTACGGCTCTCTTTTAGCCGGTACTGCGGGGCGCACGTTGGTCGTATGGGAAGAGCCCCATTTCTGTCACGTTCATCAAGCCATTTTAGTGTCTCATAATAGTCAGACGTTGAGATGAGATCGGTCACACGGCCTCTGCCAGTAGGCACAAGGGCAAAGACGTGCCACGCCGAAGCGCCGGATTCACGCACTATGTCATAGATACGAGGGAGCGACGCCACGTTAGCGTTAGTGACAGTCGTATTGATCTGAACTGTAATCCCCGCCTCTTTCAATGCTTTAGCCCCGTTAAGTGCATCATGATACGCCCCACTCACACCTCGTAACGAATCGTGAGACTGAGCATCTGCTCCGTCAATGCTAATCGAGGCTATAGTGAGTCCCGCGTCTCTAAGCATTTTCGCCCTTTTTTCGTTGACTAACGTCCCGTTTGTTGCAAGCGCGGCTCTCACGCCAGAAGTCGCAGCGTGCTCGATCACGATGTCAATATCCTTTCGTAAAAGCGGTTCTCCGCCAGTAAGGATGAGGAGCGGGTGAAACGTTGAAAGTTCGTCGATAAACGTGCGCGCTTCATCAGTGGTAAGCTCTCTCCTGCCACTTCGTTCGCTTCTTCCGGTTCCTCCTGCATCTGCCTTGCAGTGGCCACACGCAAGGTTACATTCTTGTGCGACTTCCCACGCCACGACGGCGGGCATCTTCACGTGCTGCCTCCTCGTATCATCTCATCGCTCAGGTAGCAGCTTGGATCCGCTCCCCAGAGGTCGCCCATTCTGGATGCCCGCACCCTGCAGCCACCGCAGACCTCTACATATCTACACCTGCTGCAACGCCCCCTAAGGTGCGATTTCTTGTCACGTAACATCGAAAGGAGTTCATTCTGGCTGTTCCATATGGTGCTCAAGCTGCTCTGTCGTACGTTGCCCACTGCGCCCTCCCAGAACTGGCAGGGCCGCACGTTTCCATTTGGATCGATGTTGACGATCTTCTGGCCTGCAGAGCAGCCCCCGTGCGCTGCAAGGAGGGACATCACAGCGCTCTTATCGGCACTTTCGATCGAATTCAGTATATAAATGCCATCTGCGTGATTGTCGGTGGTGAGTACCTCGATTCCGTGGTCTGCAAGCGTTTTAGTTCGTTGAATGAGGTAGTCCATCATCTCAACTCGCTTCTCGTTGGTGATATCCATCTCGGCGCTTGCCCTCCCTGCGTACACGAGATGATACAGGCAAAAGCGGGGGATCTGGTGCCTAATAAGAAGATCGGTAACTGCAGGCAGGTCGGGGGCGTTGTGCCGGTTGACCGTGAACCGTATGCCCGTTTTTACGCCTGCATCTTTCGCGTTTTTCAGTCCTTCAAGTGCTTTCCTAAACGATCCTCTCTCGTTTCTAAACCTGTCGTGCGTCGCTTCCACCCCGTCAATACTGACGCCGACATAAGAAACGCCCGCTTCTGCGATCCTTCGAGCGTAATCTTGTGTGATAAGGGTTCCATTGGTAGAGAGGCCAACTCGCAATCCTTTCGAGACAGCATATGCGCAGAGCTCAACGGTATCACGTCTTATGAGCGGCTCGCCCCCGGAAAAAAGCATGACAGGGGGGTGCAAGGTCGCCGCATCATCTATGAGCTTGTGCGCCTCATCGGTGTTCAGCTCATCGGAAGCCGCTGCATCCGCCGCATCAATATAGCAGTGCGAGCACGCGAGGTTGCACTTTTTTGTAACACTCCATACGATGACCGGTCCGTGGTTCCCGGCATAATGGAGCTTTCCACTTGCTTCGATTGGACGTGACGAGTCTACACTAGCGGTTCTGAGTAACAGGTTCGTGCATCCTATCATCTACTATAACCGTACAGGCCCTGCGCTCGTATTAATAGTTTAGTAGTACACGAGTCGTTGAATTGATTCCGGTTCACTGACTAACAGATTCTGACCTTGCCCGATGAAGTTTCTTCACGGCACGTTCCTATTATCGAATGCTGTATGACGAAAAACTACTAGACTAAGCTGCGCAAACTTTCTTCAAGATCAACATGGCAAAGGAGAGACTCACCGTCGACGAGGAATCCTTAGAAAAAGTGTTTAACGTAAATATGAACGCCGCTTTCTGGATGTGTCAGAACTTCATTAGGTTGAGAAAGGAAAGAGGGGGCATCATCGTCAACGTCTCTTCCATTGAGGCAGTTCTGCCGTTTAAAAAGGACATGGTGCACTATGGCATGAGTAAGGCCGGCGTAATCGCACTCACGAGATCGCTCGCTCGAGACTACGGAAAAAGCGGCTTTCGGGTCAATGTCGTTCTTCCGGGCGCCATAAGAACGTCAGGGACGAGGTCATTAGTGAAAGATGCCATTCTCAACGTCAAGCTTGATCTCGTTAAGACCGGATTTGATTTTCAGCAAAGGCTTGCCATTGGACGATGGGGTGAGCCGGATGAGGTAGCGAAAGTCGTTCTCTTTCTTTCCAGTGATTTGGCAAGCTATGTTCAAGGCGCAATCGTCCCTGTTGACGGGGGCTTCCTTTCTTCCTAGGAGCACACTCTAAAGTCGGAGAGCACAACTGATACGAACATCAACGGCAAGCTAGTGCTAAAGTATCAAAGAACACAAGTCTCATCTGGAGGACGAGATAGAACTGCTGCGTCTGCCGTTCGCAAATTCCTAAACCGCATCACATACAGAGGCGGGATACTTTGGGAACGGAGGCAGGACGAGAAAACGCTCCAGAAGCAGCTCGAACGTACCTATACGAGTACCGCCCAAAAGTTAGTTTCTAGAGCAGACTCTTCGCTTAAGACGACTGAGAGGGCGCGACCGAGCTTCGCGGACCGTTTCGAAAAAACAGAAACCAAATCAGAACAAGCACCAGCGCGACAAATATTAACAAGGAAGCAAGCGGGTGACTACAATGATCGCTAGGAGCAAGATAAGGGATCAGTACTATGACGAGAAGAGCCGATAGTATTCCGATTACGTAATAGAAACTGCCGTCGGAGTAACAACTATTTGTATCGCCGGTTAGTACGCGCACCGCCACGTCGTCTTGTCACCGATGGTAATTGACCCCATCCGTCCTGCGAGGGTGCATCGCAGCCAGAATACCAAGTCATATGGAACTCAACCAAACCTGCGAACGAGTGGAAGAAAAATCCATTCCCATTTGGGGGCGACGTATCTCCGCTTTGGTCGCCGGGATTCGACTGCTTTAACAACTTGTTTTGCAATGCTACGCGTGTCTTGTACCTCGCGCTTCATGAGTCGCTCTCCCGCTTCGCGGACGTATCCCAGGTGATCTTTATAGAGACCATTTACGTCCATCCACTCGTATTTTTTCGCCAGGTTTTTCTGATTGAAGCCTGTGTTATACCCTCCGGGGTTGATGAGAATCACTTTGATGCCAAATGGTTTCAGTTCGGTTCGCAAAGAGGAGGCGACACTTTCAAGGGCAGATTTTGTCATGGCATACGGTGCGTAAAATGGCATGGGAATGAGGCCTGCCATTGAGCCCATGAACACAATGCGTCCTCCACCCTTTGCGATCATCTGAGGCAATACTTTCTGCGTCAGTCGCAGCGCTGAAAACACGTTTGTCTCAAACGCGGCGCTTATTCGCTGAGGGTCTATTTCGGCCAACGGGCCGGAATCGCCGATAGCGGCGTTGTTGATTAAGACATCGATATCCCACTCATCGACTTTGTTGATGTCGTTCACTACAGTGACGTCGAGTTTTTCTACCACAAAGTTCTCGCCGAACGACGTCAAAACAGTTCGTAATTCATCGACTGAGTCCTCCTTGTGAACGGTTGCATAGACTCTATGTCCTCTCTTGAGCAGCCTGCACGCCACATCGAGCCCTATACCCCCTCTGCACCCGGTTATAAGAATGCTGGCCATAATCTGCCTAACCTCCCGTTTCGGTGGTATTTGAGTAGCTTGTCTTAAGGATACTGACCCGCGGAGCGCGGCGCGGAAGTAGTCGTGTGGGCATCGCCTATACTCTCCGGCCTGTGCACGCTGGTGTGACACAAACGCACTGTCACGTTTTCCCACACAAATGCACTGTCACGTTTTCCCACACAATCCCTGTCTCACGCGGCCTTATGAAACTACTCTGAGCAGGGTAGCTTGGAGATGAACGTTATGGCAACGAACGTAACGAGCATAAAAAACGGCGCCTGTCTGTATGGACTTCACTTCGGCTGCGTGAACACGACCAACGATCCGAACTGCAACAAGTGTGCAGAGCGCCTCGCCAACGCCGTGAACAGCGTGCTTCGACCGACGCACGGAAGAGCTTGAGCGAATAATGACCTCCAAAACGTTCGTTTCACAGTGAATATCGCCACAGCAACGAGTCATATGAGGCGCGGGGCACGCGTGACTACCTAGTTTTTGCGGTGTCATTAGCGTGTTGGCCTGCTTTGTGCCAGCAGCGGAGACAGGCACCGCTCATCGTGCGACTCGTGGTGGGTGTTGGCCGGGGCGTTGGTCTTCGCCGTCGCGTTGTGTCAAGGCACGCCCCGTTCCACGTGCAGAATGTGACGGGCTGGTTAGTGACCCCTCTGCTACTGGCGATAACCCGCCACCTTGGAGATCTCGTACGAGGGCGCTGCCCTGCCTAGGGCGATCTGACACTTCCAGGTTACCACTTTTTATGGTCCCAATTAATGGGTCACCTTTGGCCATCGCTTCGGCATCTCAAATAAGTCATCAATTTGACGCTGTGAAGCCTCACACTCGCCCCAAAGACGTTAAGTTCCCTAGCAAGAGGTTTCCTATACCAATGCCGAGCAGCGTCAATACAACTGTAACCACGATGACGATGATGACGATGACTACAAGCGCGATAACTTCAGCGATTGCGAGAACGAATCCAAACCGTATGCCAAATTCGATGAGTCTCCCAATGCCAAGGTGCATCAACTCATCGAGTGCGTTACGGGGTGGCTCAGGCAGCTCGGCGCTTGGCCTGTAGTGCGCGATGTCTTGCTGCTGAGGTTCAGGCATTGGCGCATTCTGTGGTAGTGGTTCGCCACATCGTCTGCAAAATTCAGCGTTTGCGTCGTTAATGGCCATGCATTTTTCACACATCATGCGGTCTGCTTCTTCCATGTTACCAGATCCTGTGGATTATTTTCGGCTTAACGGTTGTCTTTTTCGGGCCGAATATCCGAGACCAAAAACCGACCTTGGGCGGGTAATCGCACCGTCAGCAATTCAACTTGCTTCTGCAGGGTCTCCTTATCGGCTTTCAATTCGAGCGAGTGGCCCTTCTCAACTTGTAGTGCCGCTTCGAGGCCTGCTTTGTCTTTTTCTATGAGTTCAACGCGGTGCTGCAGGTCAATCACTACCGTTTGGTGCGCGGCTTCTGATTCCCGTAGCTGTTCCATCAACGCGCGGTTGCGCTCTCCAGATTCTTTCAGATTAGCATCGAGCCTCTGCGTAGCACTTTCAAGTTCTTCGAGCGAGTTCTCCAGCTGTTGGATACTCGCAGAACGGTCTGCCGTAAGCTGTCGCATTTGTTTCTCGCCGTCGGCGCGGATTTGCTGTATCTCAGTATCATGCTCAGCGATAAGTTTCTCAATCTTTTTTTCGTGTTCGGCGCGAACGCGTTGCACTATATTTGCGCGTTCCGCACGCTGATTTTGGACTTGTTTTTCGTATTCCGCGCGTTGTAGCTGCAACGCTTTCTCAGAATTGGATTGCAGTACTTCCATTTCACGTCCGTAATCGGCCAGCGTTTTTTTCTCTGCGTAGCGCTCTTCGACTATCTGAGCCAGGAACGCCGAGAGCGATTTACCCTCAGTTGCGGCCTGCTCTTTGAGACGCGACGCCAAGTCGGACGCCAATGCAACCGAATAACGAATTTTTCCGCTTTCTTGCGCCATGCACTCCCCTCGTTTGCTCTTTCAATCTGGTGCAAAGTCGCTGCAAGTGTGACTTAAATTGCAGCACAAACACCTACAGAGTTGCGTGCTGGCAGCAGTTTTATTAATTCCCCGAAGTGGTATAAACGATGTGCGGCGAGGCGCTGCAAAATGACTAAAAAGTTGCAGCGTTCGCGCTGCAGTTCGTGTGATTACTCAGAGGCTGTCGAAGCTCAAAGAAGAACGACGTAGTGAGCTCCAAGGGCTGAAATAAAGCTGCACGGCAGACATATATTCGCGAGCCGACTCGCGCGGAGCACGGCACACCGACAGCTGAAGTCCGCGCCTTGATGTCTGCTGCAGGGCTCCACGAGCGCGAGAGCCGAATGACCAGATCGTTGATGGGCGAAGTCTTTGACGCAGTGTTCGACAAGGCCCCTGTGTAACGTAACCTCCCGCACTTAGTGGTTTAGCGTCGTTTCCAAGAAACAACCTGTTTTCATTACACGACAAAAGCTGGGCCACAGCGAAACGACAACGCTCAAGTTATATTACCGTCTTTCACCGGTCCAATTTATTTTTTTGATAACTGTGCAAAAAGGGTATGTGGCGCTGTGGATTACTCATCGGCGCAGTTTATGCAGAAATAGCCGCCGATGAGTTGCCCCTCGCCGATAGCTTCGTGCAACAGCTCGCGGATATCCCGTAAAGTGGAGCGGGGAAAAAGAAGGCAGAGTANNAGCATTTCAGCAGTATCCGTCGTTGGCACGCTGCACGCGTAATTCTGACAGACGTACGCGGTGGGCTTCCCGTCGATGCACGTCTGGAACTTCGTAAAAGGAGCGATTTCCGCGATTTCAGGCTGCTCTGTCTCTGCGGGACGGAAAATTACAACGTTATACGGCAGGAAATCCTTGTTAAGCGTCATCAGCATGCGTTGGGTATCTTCTGAGCGCGAGTCGCCGCATATAACCGTCTCATACGAGGGACCGAGGGCGAGATCAAGCGCGCTCAGGAGGTGCGTGTGGGCTTGTGGGACCCGGTCGACTTCGTGTGCAAGTGCTCGGCCCAGTCTCGAAGCATCATCGAGATACTCCGACCTCCCCGTTAGATGGCCAAGAAACGTCAGGTTCATCAGCATCGCCGAGTTACCCGAGGGGAGTGCGCCGTCGAACACGTCTCGCGTGCGCAAGATGAGCGATTCCGCATAGTCGGCGGTCGAGTAAAACCCGCCGTTTGTATCATCCTTGAAATGCGTCAGCACGTGCTCCAGAAGCTCAAGCGCTGCTGCAAGGTAGCGCGTCTCAAAGGTCGTTTCGTACAGTTCCGATAGGCCCCAGATAAGGAAAGCGTAATCATTCAACGACGCGGTGATCCGCGCTTCGCCCTCCCGATAACGGTGAAGAAGCTGACCTTCACGGTCGCGCATTTGCTCGAGGATAAAATCGGCCGCCTTCGCTGCCGCTACGGCATACAACGGCTCCCCAAGAGAGCGCGCGCCTTTAGCGAGCGAAGCGATCATGAGCCCGTTCCAGTCAGCAAGCACTTTATCATCCCGCAGTGGATGCTCGCGCTTCTCCCTCAGTTCATAGAGCGTCTGTCGGATTGACTCAATGTGGTTTCTAAGGGTTTCTTCGTCCATCTTGAGTTCTGTTGCGAGCGCTGTGACCGATCGCGTCATGTGAAGTATGTTCTTGCCGGTGCGCTTTCCCCTGCTTTCGTCGCTGTAGTTGCCCGTGGGCTTGACGTTGAACACAATACGGGCGAGTTCTGTTTGCTTCTCTGTGAGCCCTCGCTCAAGCTCCTCGAGGCGCCACAGGTAGAACTTGCCCTCCTCTCCTTCACTGTCAGCGTCTATAGCGGTGTAGAAGCCCCCTTCAGATGACGTCATCTCGCGTGAAACAAACGAAAACACTTCCCGAACGACCCGCGCATACTCATCGTTCCCGGTTGCCTGGTAGGCCTCACCGTACGCGAGCCCGAGGAGTGCCTGGTCGTAGAGCATCTTCTCGAAATGCGGGACGAGCCATTCAGCGTCAGTGGAGTATCGATGGAAACCGAATCCCACGTGGTCATAGAGTCCGCCGTGCCGCATCGCTTGAAGCGTCTTTTCCACCATCTGCATCGGCTTGCGCTCACCTGTTCGCTTCCAATAGCGGAGCAGAAACGTAAGGCTGTGCGGGGAGGGGAACTTCGGAGCGCTCCCGAACCCTCCGTGCACATCATCGAAGAGGCAGATGAGCTCTTCGTACGCTATCTGAATCGCTGACGCGTTGATATCCCCGGCCGGGGGCTGGAGCGATGACGCACGGAGCACGGAAACGATCTCCGCCGCAGACGTGTCGATCTCGGGCCGTTTTTGACGCCATGTCTCCTGTATGTGCGGTATGAGCTCCCGCATCCCAGTTCGCCCGAACCGCGTCTCCTTCGGGATGTACGTGGTCGCGAAAAATGGTCTGGCGTCAGGTGTCATTACTATACTGAGGGGCCACCCTCGTAGCCCGGTCATTGCCTGACAGACTTCCATGTAGACGTCGTCGATGTCCGGGCGCTCCTCCCGGTCGACCTTGACGTTCACGAACGCGTCGTTCATCATTTGCGCGATCTCGGGGTCCTCGAACGACTCATGGGCCATAACGTGGCACCAGTGGCACGTCGAGTACCCGATCGACACAAACAGAGGCTGGTCCTCGTGCCGTGCTTTGTCGAATGCTGCCCGCCCCCACGGATACCAGTTGACGGGATTGTCAGCATGTTGGAGCAGATACGGGCTCTTCTCGGAGGCCAACGCGTTTTTCCGTTTCCGGCTATTTGTGCCTTTGCACTCCATAGGTACCTCGGAGGTAGGCTAGTGTCGCGACGCAATAGAGCACCACCTGACGATATGTAACCCTCTGCGAACACGCACGCTATCCAGCACGCTCGCTAAAATACCGGAACGCCGATCTTAAGCGATCTTGTTTCCCGCGTTGGGTCCAGGAGCGACGTCAAACACGTCGGTGACCTTCATGACGATGCAGCCTTTTGCCGGCAAGTTGGGGTTCATCGCCTTTATGACCTGCTTTATCGTCTCATAGTCGGGGCCGTCAGTCACGTAGTTGCCCGTGCCCTTCACCTGATAGCCCTCCCTTCCGATCCACGACGTGACGGCTACGTTGCAGTTCGCTTTCTTCGCATTTTCAGCCGTCTTTTTGAAGAAGTTGTCGCCGATAAGGATCGTTTCGGGATCGCGCACGACGATCGACGCTACGGGAACCGCGTTGGGTACGCCCGCTTCGCTTACCGTCGTTACCACGACGGTATTCATCGCTCTGATATTTTCTATTACCTTTTCTGGCATTGCGACCATTCGACATGCCTCCTTTACGTACTCATGAAAGGGTCGACGATATACCCCTTTTCCTTGCAACAGGGCCCGCGCCAGGGGGGGCGTTTATGTTGTGTCGCATAACAGTGCGACGAGCTGAACAGCAGACCACACCTTTTTTTGGGCCGGGGGCTTTTGAACTGCCAGGGCCCTGTACGCGAGCCGCGTTGAAACTAAAAGATCCAAGTAATGCGCACCGTGTGGAAATACCCAAAAAGGTAGGTTTGTTTGGTTAACTGCTTACGTTTAAGACATACAGCAAGCTATGAAGCGAATTGCGTTCGGATTAATCGTCTTATTATTAACTGCTACGGCGCTTACTGCGGCGTTTATCGCAAACTTTCCCAATCCTTTTGCCTCGTCAAAGTCCGATTACAGTGCCAATTTTGCAAAAAGCATGTTCGGAGGCATTCATTTTTTGACCACTTAAACACCGTTCACAGTTTCTACGGTCACATTCAACCGAAGCCTTTATACTTTCTTCTGACACGTTCTCAGGCGTCTAGTGTCTGCGAACATTGCGACAGGCAATCATGCGCGCATACAAAACCGTCTCAAGTTCTGTAGTCATCCTTCTCGTTACCGTCTTGTTTATAGGCGTTGTGACTGTTCCTGCCGCCGCGCAGTACGATGCGATGCAATACCGGTATAACGCTGCGCACACCGGTGATTACAGCCCTGTGGCGGGGAGCAACATGTCGAATGGTCAGCTGACGTGGAGCTTCACGACCGGAAGCGTCGTGCTCTCCTCTCCTGCGGTCGCCAACGGCGTCGTCTACGTAGGGAGCGAGGACAACAACGTCTACGCCCTTAACGCCACCACCGGGGCGAA
>PLGY01000045.1:0-1117 GCA_003139855.1 Candidatus Methanoflorens stordalenmirensis | reverse complement strand
GCGATGACAACAACACCTACGCCTTTAACGCGAATAACGGCAGCAAGCTCTGGAACTACACCACCGGAAGCGCCGTGCTCTCCTCTCCTGCCGTCGCCAACGGCACGGTGTATGTGGGGAGCCAAGACAACAACACCTACGCCCTCAATGCCACCACCGGCGCGAAGCTGTGGAACTACACGACCGGAGACGGGGTGTACTCATCCCCCGCCGTCGCCAACGGCACGGTCTACGTGGGGAGCGAGGACAACAACGTCTACGCTCTGAACGCTACCACCGGCGCGAAGCTGTGGAACTACACGACCGGAAGCAGCGTGTACTCATCCCCCGCCGTCGCCAACGGCACGGTCTACGTGGGGAGCGATGACAGCAACGTTTACGCCCTTAACGCCACCACCGGCAAGGTGACGTGGAGCTTCACGACCGGTGACGAGGTGTCCTCCTCTCCCGCCGTCGCCAACGGCACGGTGTACGTGGGGAGCTTTGACAGCTACGTCTACGCCATCGGCAACGCTGCCGCGGCCACAAGTCAGAGTGCTACGCCCGGCTTCGAGGTGACGCTCGTTTTTGTCGGACTCGTATTTGTCGGACTCGTAATCGCCGCTTACGTAGTAAGGAGGAAGAGCTAACCCAATCCACCTCCTTTTTCTTTACGCGCAGGTGGTATATGCTGACGCATGTATACCGACCCGAGTGGTCGACGTCTGTGGTTTAACAAGGAGTTATTAATGCGCTATCGGAGCTGCTGGTGCCCGAATCAGAGCCGCCTGGGCCTAACGCGACTAAGACCGTTCCGGGTAACAGGAGCACGACAAGCGCCCAGATGCAAAGACAGAGAATCACTTATTTGAACCGAAGCCTTTATCATATCTTCTGACACGTTCTCAGGCGTCTGGTGTCTTGGAACATTGCACGAGGCAATCATGCGCGTCTACAAAATCGCCTCTGTTTCTTTAGCGATCTTCGTCATTGGTGTCTTATTTGCAGGCGTTGCAGCCGTTCCTACAGGAGCACAGTACGGTACGATCCAGTTCCATTACAACGCCCAGCACACCGGTGATTACAGCCCTGTGGCGGGGAGTAACGCGCTAAGTGGCAAGCTTACGTGGAGCTTCAC
>PLGY01000005.1 GCA_003139855.1 Candidatus Methanoflorens stordalenmirensis | reverse complement strand
CCAGCGGCGCCACCAACGTCCCCCTGAACACCACCATCACCCTCACCTTCAACAGCAACATCCAACAAGGCCCCAGCTACGCCAACATAACCCTCACCTCCGGCACCTTCACCACGACCATCACCGGCAACACCCTCACCATCACCCCCACCTCCACTCTCCCCTACGGAACCTACGTCCTACTCACCATCCCTGCCAACGCACTCCACACCGTCAACGGTACCCATATGGCTGGCACCTACGTGATGGCCCTCACTACGAGCAGCTCACAGACCGACCGTTTGTAGATACCAACGCACCAGTGAAGCGGTTCAGCGTGTGCAAAACGCGTCGCCGCTATCGCCTTCCGCGACCTCAAAAAGTGTTTTTCGACAAAGAACGGCGAAACGATCTACACTAAGCTTCTCCTTTCAGCCTCATGCGGCTGGGGGCAAGTCGGGATCTTCTTCAAGACAACGCGGGTTCCATATATTGATTTGATGCTCGTAAAAGTGCCATTTCGCTCCATGCGGTCACGTGGGAGGACATGTTTGAAATAGAAATCCTGCGCCCCCCCGCACAACCCCCGGTTCCCGACCCAAAGCTGCCCAGATTCAGCACACTTCGACAGCAAAACTGGCCCGCACATATATCAAACAATAAGCAGGGTGCGAAGCGCGCACTATAGCGCGCAAAGCGCTTATATTCGCGAGTGACATAAGGGGCCTCATGTCGCTTATTTTGACGTTGACCTCCAGCAGTCCTAGCATGAGTGATCTTTCGTCGACGACCTCGTCAGCGATCGCGCTCGGTGAAATCATTACCGGCGCCGCCATTGTAAGCTGCGCACTTGTTGTCTTGCTCGTTTTAAATTATTTGATGTCGGGGCGCGACTCATGGAACGCAAATACGGCGGCAGCTTTGCGGGCCATCTCCCTACCGCTCATCGTGACGTTTTGCGCCTTTATCGTGTTCCAGGCAGCACAATCCCTCTAAGAGCGAGGACATTAGCTGATAACAATTCTGATCACCGCGTAAAGAAGCCGAGCATGCCAAAGAGGACGATGTTGTTAACGGCGAGGATCGTCACGACCAACGCCAAATTTCTCGTTTTGTAGAAGGCGGCGCCCAAGATGACGCCCGTTTCGGTCGCGAAGAGGAGCTCGTACACGTTGGCGTAGCCTGCATGCATGGCGCCGAAGATCACGCTCGTGATGAGGATGCCTGCAACGACGCCGCTTCGCTCAATGAGCTGCGGCTGTAGGAGGACAAAAAAGAGGAGCCCCTCAACGACCGCCACAAAGAAGATCATTACGATGCTCAGCTGAATGAGCTCTGAAACTGAAGCATTCGGAATAAGCGCCTGGTTCGCAACAAGGGCGTATTCCTCAAGCGCGAACCCTGTGCCGACAAGAGCGCCGAGCGGGAGTAACAACACGGAGCGGCGCACGTCGGCGATGCCCATGTCGTACCGGCCCATCTTCTCGTGGACGATGACCACGATAAGGGGCACGTACATTACCCCGTAGACAACGGCGATCCAGTAGATGGTCACGGTCGGAACTAGGGCAAACGAGAGGTTGACGACACGAAACACCGATAGGAGAGCGAGCGCTTGGACGAGCTGAACCCGTTTCCCGTGCAGCCCCACCACAATAACGGCAACCGCGATGATGTTGAGCGCTTGCACGCCGACGCCGAGCACTAGGTGGCCTGCAAAGATTAGACCCTCACCGATCAGAATGAGGATGATCGGCACGGCTTCGTACCACGCAAGACGTAATGGAAACCGTGCGCTGAATCCGGACCTTACCGTTATACGATGCCTCCAGAAGAATCAGCGCTGCGATGCGTCATGCTGGCCTGAATACGACGTGCTTCGTCCGGATGAGCTAGTGAAGCAGGGTCGTACGTTCCTAAGCCTAAAACACCGTACGCTTGTTCTATCCTGCGATTCGATAGCCTCGCCGTTTCGTGCGCTTAGCGTTCGTTAGCCCCCTTTGCTTTGGGATGTCACACATGGTAACAAAGAAGCAAGCTATAATGCTATCGCTGCCGAGTGCCGCCCAGAGCCTGCGTGCGAGTATCCATCGTGCGCGCACTGTTGCGTCAGCCGATGCCCTTGTCGCTCGCTAAGCGACGAGCAACGTAGATCCAGAGAATGAGCGGCGCATTTATGACGCGATAGGCGTGCTCCGCGGCGACATTGCAATCGTTTAGATAACGCTTCCTCTCTCCTGGGCCATCCCGAAACTCCCTCTACGCAGTGCGTGCGGTGCGCAACACGCTCTTCCAAGAGTGTGACGTCGACGCGGACCGCTGCTCGCGTGCGTGAGCGCGATGCTTTAAACGACTTACGTTACCGTAACTGGGTAGCGTACTCTTTCAGTCACCGTGCCCGATTGGCTTACCTTAAACATCGTGATGGCCGTAGCGCCAGCTTTCAGGCCTTGAAACGTGGATATTTGTGTCCCGCCTGAACCGGGTGTTACTGGCTGCGTTGGCACGTACGTCTCATTCTTCAAGGCCACTCTGCTCGTGTCGTACTGAGCCTGCCAGCCGGTGGAGGAGGTAGAAGGGTTCGTGGGCAGTCGAATTGTGAAGTTTTGCCCAAGTTGGGCGGTTATGGGCGTTCCATTGCTCGGGGTCACGTTCGCGCCGACGCTGTTTGTCGAGCTCGTTTGACTTATGGCGGCTGTTTGATTCGATGTACTCGAAGACGGCGAGGTACAGCCTGCGATGCAGATAGCAGCGATCGTCACGACCATTATAGCTGCAGTTATAACGGATTTTTTCATTGTAACAACTCCTAAGAACAAGAATAACGCGTCGCTAGCGATATTAAGATTTGCTATTAACCTCGCCCCGCAAGGCCTTAAATTCTGCCCTCGTGACCATCAGGGCGGCACTTCATTCTACCCTTCTGTTTCGGATGAGCTCTCCTCTCCGCCCCGGATAAAGGCCCTCTTCCGCCTGCCGGAGGTGCCGAGAGAGGTTAGTGAACTAAGGATAGCGAGCTACCAGCCAGCAGTGGAGTA
>PLGY01000030.1 GCA_003139855.1 Candidatus Methanoflorens stordalenmirensis | reverse complement strand
CTGATTTACGTGAACCCGGAAGGACCGAACGGCAAGCCGGATCCGGTCGCGCAGGGCCGCGACGTCCGCGAAACCTTCGCGCGTATGGCGATGAACGACGAAGAGACCGTCGCACTCGTCGCAGGCGGGCACACTTTCGGCAAATGCCATGGTGCCGGCGATGCCGCCCTTGTCGGTCCCGAGCCGGAAGGCGCCAGCATCGAAGAGCAGGGCCTTGGCTGGATCAGCAGCTTCGGCAGCGGCAAGGGGGATGACGCGATCACCAGCGGCCTGGAAGGTGCCTGGACGCCGAACCCGATCCAGTGGGACATGGGCTATTTCGACATGCTGTTCGGCCACGAGTGGGAACCGACAAAGAGCCCCGCCGGCGCCTGGCAGTGGAGGCCAAAGGATGTAGCTGGCAAGGACCTCGCACCATCCGCCCACAATCCGCCGAAACGGGTCCCGACCATGATGTCCACCGCGGACATAGCGATGCGGATGGACCCAATCTACGAGCCGATCGCGCGGCGCTTCCACGAGAACCCGGAAGAGTTCGCGGATGCCTTCGCCCGCGCGTGGTTCAAGCTGACGCACCGCGACATGGGTCCCCGCTCGCGCTATCTCGGCGCGGAGGTCCCGACGGAAGAGCTGATCTGGCAGGATCCCGTGCCCACAGTCGACCACGACCTAATCGACGCGGCCGACATCGCGGAGCTCAATGCAAAAATCCTTGCCTCGGGGCTGTCTATCCCGGAACTCGTCTCGACCGCCTGGGCGTCGGCCTCGACCTTCCGCGGCTCCGACAAACGCGGCGGGGCGAACGGGGCGCGCATCCGTCTCGCGCCGCAAAAGGATTGGGAAGTCAACCAGCCGACCAAACTGAAGACTGTGCTGCAGACCGTTGAGGAAATCCAAAAGGAATTCAACAGCGCGCAGTCAGGAGGGAAGAGGGTTTCGCTCGCCGACCTGATTGTCCTGGGTGGGTGCGCAGGCGTCGAGCAAGCGGCGAAAAATGCCGGTCATGATGTCACCGTTCCCTTCACGCCGGGACGTACGGATGCGCCGCAGGAGCAAACCGATGTGGAGTCATTCGCCGTACTCGAACCGGCTGCAGACGGGTTCCGTAACTACTTAACAGCCAAGTATGCAGTAACGGCAGAGGAACTGCTGGTTGATCGTGCGCAACTGCTGACGCTGACCGCTCTTGAGATGACGGTTCTCGTTGGCGGTATGCGAGTCTTAAATGCCAACTTCGGAAAGTCCCAGCACGGCGTCTTCACCAAGCAGCCAGAGACGCTCACTAATGACTTCTTCGTGAATCTGCTCGACATGAGCACGACGTGGAAGGCAACCGCGGAAGACGATGATGTGTTCGAGGGCCGTGATCGCGCAACGGGCGCACTCAAGTGGACCGGCACCCGTGTCGACCTAATCTTCGGTTCGAACTCCCAACTCCGGGCCTTGGCGGAAGTCTACGGATGTGAGGACTCCCAGGAGAAATTCCTGCACGACTTTGTAGCGGTGTGGAACAAAGTCATGAACCTTGACCGATTCGACCTTGCCTGGTCATAGCATAAACGTCTTCGTCCTCTATTGGATCGCCAGAAGAGAAGAAAGCGATTTAGAGCAGATTTTTGGCGAGCGTTATCTATTACACAAGAGCAGTGCCCCAATGTTTTTCCCTCGTTTCGGAATACTAAAAATAGGGTCACCATAGCACGAAGCGGCGCGGGATTATAATAAGACGTGAACGCACAGTCTTACGCTCAAAACTGAGCTAAGATCGCAACTTCGAACGGTCGAGCTACTTGCCAGCTGTGAGGTTTTGGGAAAAAGAATTATTGACAACGTTTCTGCCTGCACTCCACGCCAGCTAGTGCAGGAAACCACGCAGCTACGGACCGTCAAGAAAAGCTGTTAACTAACAAGCTGCTACTTAAGCAACACCACGTTTCCCATCCCGCGCCGCCTGCGCTCGATGAGGCCTCTGCTTTCGAGCCCGTAGAGCGCTCTGCTCACGTTTGATTTCGGAAGGCCTGTCTTTTCGACCAGTTCGCTCTGGTGAACGATTCCTTCGTCGATAATCGCTTTAAAGAGCGTCTGCTCGTCATCTTTCAGCGTCTTAGCGACCTCTTCCCACCGCTGCCGCCGTTCTTCGAGGATTGTATCCCCAGCAGACGCAGGTGCGGGTGCAGGGGTGACCGAATCATGCAACAAGATGTACGTGCCGCTCACGCTCATAAGAACGCACGCAATAGCGATTACCACCACGTCGGCGTAGGTGAAGAGCCCCGGAATCTGAGTCATAATGGCAGTATTGCCCTCAACGACGATTTGCACCGGCGTAGGATTGAGCAACTTGAACGCGAGCACGAGTACTGAGGCGACAAAAATGGCTTCCGCAAAGAGTGTCTTTCCTCGAACTCTCCCCCCGACCATAGCTGTACGCGTCGTGCGGCCTGAGGCTAGTCATTGCACGCAGGACCGTAGCAGATGCGCTCCTCTACAGAGAGTACCTTCTCATGCGGTATATCAATGTTGATCTTGTAAAAATTGCCCTCGACTCGCAGCACCAGAGCAGCGTTATCGATGGGGGGCGCACCGGGTGAAGGGGGAGGCGATCTGAGAATGGCGATTCCTACGACAGTATAGTTCTTGCCGACGATCAACGCGTGCACGTATCCGTCCTTGTTTGCGATCGCAAGGAAGCTTTTAACGCGCGCTTCATATTGCGCTTGCTGCTGGGCCTGTTGATCTGGCGATTGCGACGTCTGCGGCGGTTTGACGACGCTGATGTAGCCATTGCTGGTTCCTGGTATGGCATTCTCTGCGCCGACGACGATGAGGGCAGCTCCGGCCACGACCCCTACAACAAGCAAAGTTATGAGTAGTTCTAGACGCCGTTTGAGTGCGGCTTCCATTTCTTGGGTTCCTCTTGCTCAGGCGCGCCAACCACTTCAACCGAAGTAGTAGGGTAACGCGTCGTCAAGAGTTTTTACCCCGACGACGGTCACGTTATAACCNNTGACGCAGCTGCGATTGTAAGTTTACGAGCCCCGTTGTCGGGTTTGCTTCGAGCGGGGAACTAGTGCTTACGACGGTTTGATTGTAGGGGACGAGGATGACCCGAGCGCCACTTTGTGCTGCTGCTTCTGCCTTATAGTAAACGCCACCGACATCGCCTACATTTCCGCCGATGTCAATGGTACCGGTGCTGTAGACGAACTCATTGGCCGGCTTCTTGGTTATCGCCGAGTATGCCGCGATTGTCATGGGGAGACCGGCGCTTGGCCCATCTACCTCGTACACACCATTAGGCACGTGTAAGACAAATTCAAAATCTCGTTGATTTGGATTGACGCTGGCGCGCGCAGCTGCAACAGCTACTGCAGTATTCGCGGTCTCTTGAAAATCGACGCCCGTCGCCGGCTGGGTCTCAACAAAGACGTACCCCGTTCCAGTTTGCGAATATACAACGAGGTTAGACACGGCGCCCGTGTAACTGTTGTTGCTCAATTGCTCCACGGCGAGCAAATGCGCTGTGCCGTTAGTGGTCCCCTGCGCGTTGATTCCTGCCGGGGTTCCTGTCGGGGATTGAGAAGGGTTAAATTGAATATAGGGCAGGTTTAGATTCGCAGTGCATCCTGCGGTCGCAACCGACAACAGGAGCAGAACGCAGAGAATAAGTATTGCGCGAATCCACTTCATAAAGTCAAATCCTACCCGCAGTCACGTAGCAATCTCTTACATCGGATAATAACCTTTGCCCGTTGCGAGCTCCTTGAAGCGAAGCAAAGACGAGGCAGTCGCCACTATTCTTTGCCGAATCGAGCGCATTAATCACTTTAGGTTTCAATTCGGTCAGACAGCGACGCGACACTTCGGCAGACCGAAAGTTATGGAGAGACAGTCGCATCATGTCGACCGCGGCGCCTGAGCCGGCTCGAGGTCAAAGACGTCGTACACCCACTGGGCCCGCTTCTGCCAGTCCACCCACAGATCCCGCTTCGATACGCTGTATTTCACCGAGAGCCTGTCAATAATCTCCGATATATTTAGTTCAGCGATATGGAGACGATACATCTCCCGTCTCCGCGAGTTGAGTTCAATTTTTTTCGTCGTGGCCGACCTTCGCAGCATTTCATTGCCTCCGTGCCGTTGCAAATAAAAAAAAGGGAATAAAGTGAGAAGAGGCGAGGGGGTCCTATAGAGCTCAAGGGGGGAAGTATGGCACTGACGCCCCTCACCTCATCGTTTCTCTACTGCGCTTGAATTGTCTGGTTCACTATGCTCTGCAATTTGGCCTGCTGGTCCTGTGGCAACTGATTGTACCAGCTGGACAACGCCTGTTTGAGGTCGTTCTGCAGGGCATTCTTCTGGTCGGTGGGAAGTTGCTTGTACCACGTGATCAGCTCGTGCCTCGCTGCTGTGTCTTGGCAGACGGTCAGATTCTTGTTCTGATTCGGCGTGCCGAGCAATGATACGAGGAACGGCCCTAGGGGCCCAGTTGAGCTGCTCGTGCTGCTTGAAGTCGTTGACATGGTGGTCGTGTTGGTTGTGGTATTCGTCGTCTGCGCGTAGGCCGCTCCCGCGAACGCCACTGATGCTATCAGCACAGCGAGAACGGTGACTGTTATTGTGCGTTTCTTCGTGTATTCTCACCTCTATTCCCTCAACTGCACCAGAAGCCACGTGAGTGACCTCGGCAGAGGGCTCTCGGAATCACCTCAATCCCATCGTGAATGATGGTGTTTCCCTAGCCCCGCAACAACATTGATGATCTAGCTTATCTTTGATGCGTGCGAAACTAGTTTCCAACTGGTTTAGTGTCCATTTTATTTTTATTTGACCTCGATAATTTTTCATAGTACAAATCGCGCCGCTGAGCAGGCGTCGCGAATCGTATCACAATCGCTAACCTTCGCACGCCAGCCGACGTCAAAGGATCCGCATTGCGCAACTTAAGCAAAAAAATGCTCGCGCTTAAAAAAAACGTCGCTCGATTGCGTCGTGTTGACCCACGGCTGCAACATCAGCTAGGAAGTTATATCAAAGACCGCGCACTGTTGCGCAACAAGGGTATTTGACCGATCACGACGTACGAGCTGGCTCGAGGTCAAAGACGTCGTATACCCATTGGGTCCGCTTCTGCCAATCTGTACACAGCGCGCGTTTGGATACGCGATACTTGGCAGAAAGCTTCTCGAGGATGTCTGACATGTTAAACTGAGCGATGTACAAACGGTACATCTCCCTTCTCCTCGAGTATAGTTCCGCTTTTCTCGTCATGCTTGCACCTATTTGGATTTTCACATTTGTCCTCGATCAACTTAAGCTTTTTCTGGAAATGAAGGTCCGGAGGCGCAAGTAGGGCGCTCACGCATTCCATATAGGACGCGGTGTCACATCCAGCCCTTCTCCATCCAAAATTCGTACTGATGCCTCCAAGCCTCTTTGTTCGCTTTCACCAATTGCCTGAAAAACGCACCTCTCTCGGCAATCGCGCTTTCCTGCTCAGCATAGTGGCGCTCTGTCTGTATTGCGTCCGCAAGCGTTTGGCCGAGATTAAACGCTTTGGTGATCGCCGCATTAATGGCAGCGGGATCTCTTCCAATGGCAGCACCGGCCTCGCCAACCGTCACTGCGCCCAGCTGGTTGAGGAAGTAATTCATATAGCTAAGCACTTCGCTAATTCCCGAACTCCCTGCCGTGGTCACAGCGCAACCGTATTTCCCTACGAGCATCTGGCAATGGATTGCGTCAGCCAAGCGGTCGACCATCGTCTTGAGTTGTGCGGTGACGCCATTGATGTAAACCGGTGAGCCAAGGACAATCCCGTCGGCGTCCATCATTTTTTCCCACACCTCAGAAAGATCATCGTCTAGAACGCACTCGCCTTCGGCGTAACAAACTTGACACCCTAGACAATATTGAATATCTAAGGCACGCAAATCGACGAGTTCCGTTTCCGCGCCGCGTTCCTTCGCACCGTCAAGGACGGCTTCTACTAGCGTGAGTGTGCGAGAATTCCTCCCACGGGGACTGCTATTGATTCCTAGTATTTTCATCGTTGCACCTCGATTACGTACGATATGGCCTGGCGCTATAAGTATTGTTTCGGACGTGCAGCAAACATACTTTTATCGTGTTTCTGCGACAGACCAAGCTTGCGTGGTTGACTTCAATTCGGTCTACCAAGGTGACCCCCCTTGGGACATCGGCCGTCCGCAGAAAGAGTTCGTGCAGCTCGAAGAAGCGGGCGAAATCGTCGGATCCGTTCTCGACGTCGGATGCGGAAC
Source organism: Candidatus Methanoflorens stordalenmirensis (assembly GCA_003139855.1). Taxonomy (GTDB): domain Archaea; phylum Halobacteriota; class Bog-38; order Methanoflorentales; family Methanoflorentaceae; genus Methanoflorens; species Methanoflorens stordalenmirensis. Next base: position 9,101 of record PLGY01000030.1, on the reverse strand, counting down.
TGGAGAGAACGCGCTCTTTATTGCGGCGCGAGGACACGAGGTGTGGGGCGTTGACTTCACCCCCAATGCGATAAAGAAAGCAAAGAACAAAGCGCTGGAGCGTAATATCAACGTTACGTTTCTCACGCGAAACGCGTTGGACCTGCACCCTCTTGGCATGGTGTTCGACACGGTCATCGACTCGGGACTATTTCACGTGTTGAATGATGGTGAACGCCCGCTCTTTGCGAGTAGTCTTGCGAACGTTCTTCACCGCCACGGAACCTACTTCATGCTTTGTTTCAGCGAACTAGAACCTGGTTCATACGGTCCGCGGCGGGTTACGCAACGTGATATCAGGAACGCGTTCGATCGCACGTGGCACATCAATTACATTAGACCCGCGCAGATGGAAAGTCGACGACTGACCGATGGCATCCACGCCTGGCTCTCATCCATCTCAAAGACCTAAGAGGGCGCATGATTGCTGCCAACGGCGGGGAAGCTCGATTTTTCGTCGGCACAGCTCGTTGCGCGTAGGCTGCACATATCAGCAAATTCGCGTAAAAAGCATATAGGCCTGGAAAGCAACTAGATTCAAGAGTGAGTACGCATGCAAAGCAAAATCGCTGATGCTATCAAGCTGCACCGCGGGCCGGTCGCCATTCTGCTGACCGATCACAAACCCGAAAACGCGTTGGAGTTCACGGAAGAGGGCGGACAAAAGACCCGCTGCATCATTCCGTTGTTTGTCGCTGCCATGAACGGGCGCACCGCGGTGCTCGAAAAAGAGACGGTTCTATGTCCAGGCGGGCAGGTGGGGCTCTGCTTCGGCCCCTATCAGTTGGGCTACATCGACTACTTCCTGTCAACCGGAAAGGAGGGGCAGTTCGAGGGTGAATACCGAAAGAAAACCCCCGAGCTCGTGCGGGAATTCATTGCGAACCTCCCCGAGATCACCCTGCCGACGCGCTACGTGGTGATGAAACCGCTTAGCGAGGTCACCGACGGCGAAATTGCCGAGACGGCAATCGTCGTCTTCGTTGCGAACGCCGACCAGCTGTCTGCACTCGCGACCCTAGCGAACTTCGACCGACCGACCAACGATAACGTCTCGACGCTGTTCGGTTCTGGATGCGGAAGCCTAGTGATGCAAGTGCTCGATCAGGCGCGCGCAGAAAGACCAAAGGCCGTCATCGGCCTCACCGACATTACCGCACGCAAATACCTTGACAAGAACGTGCTGTCCTTTAGTGTGCCCTTCAAGCGGTTCGTCGAGATGGAGGCAAACGTCGAAGGTAGCTTCCTCGTGAAAGGCAAAGACTGGCCTGAGATCGCAAAACGACTCTAAATGCTTTGACTGTTACCAAGAAAAAAAACCTCCGTCGGGTTGCATTATCAGCTGTGTTTTTAGCCGGAGATCGTGTGCACATTTACTAACGGTGGAGCTTTCGGCACTCAAATCTTGTCTATCCACATCTTCAATCCTTGACATTGTGTTCGAGGAGACACTCGATCTTGAATTCCTTCTTCATAATCCAGCTTGCGCATCGCGAGGGCTTTTTGCCTCGCCATCAAGTTTCTACCATCCATCGTCTCGTCCCATTTGTCTTGCCCCGTGTGGCGCCCNNTATCGCCCGGGTTGAGATTGCTGGACTCGAACAGCCCCTGTGTTTGAATTGACCGTACGTGTCGTTGAATCGTCATTCCCCCCATATCACATTAGAGCCTCGCTTGCGTGCGTTTCACTCGCTTTGCCGTGAGCAATAAGGACACCCACGTACCGCTCGTTAAAGCCCTACATAAACTATATAGCGTACGTTAAGCATTTGGCAGCGATGCTCCTCTTTTTGCCGCCTGTCCATTTACCAATAGCGTCCGCATATCTCGGCGGATTCGACTACGATGCCACGCATTTCATCAGAGGACTCAATAATGGCGGCTTTCTCAATACGCTATTTTGGTGGATCACGTTCACGGGCAGCTTCACCTTTATGGTGCTCATTACGATCGCACTCTATCTCGCCGGTGCTCGCAAAGAAGCGCTCGTCTTCGCGGTCATCTTCATAATAACGAATGCGGTCGGGTTCGGACTGAAGTACGCTATTGCACGTCCACGGCCGAGCGATTTGGGCGTCAAACCGGAGGCTGAGCCGTCGTTTCCGAGTGCGCACACCGCGAACGCCTTTGCCTTCGCGACGACGCTTTCGTCTTATCACCGAAAGTTCACTGTTGCGATGTTCGCGTGGGCCCTTCTTGTGGGATTCAGCAGAATCTACCTCGGCCTCCATTACTTCACCGACGTGATCGGAGGGGCCATCCTCGGCATCGTCGTAAGTCTTGTGGTGACCCGCGCAGCCAAGCGCGCCGATGAAAAAATCACTCGTATCGCCAGCACGCCGCCTCCACCGACCACGTGGCAAGACGTCGTCAAACTGCCGATCGTGTTCATCTTGCAGCTCCTAAACGTCGCGTACGCTTTGATCAAGCCGGCCTAAGTCGAAGATGTCGGCAAGCCCTTGCCAAGATTGAGAGGGGAGTCTGTTCAAATCAAGCCGATCTTCAAAACCCTTTGCTCAGTGAATTTGAAACCTTCGCGATACGGTCAATCACTTAGCTCGATAAATCTGCTAGTTGGTCGCCTTCAAGAGCCGCTTTCTCCAAAGGATATCATAATCAACGGGGCAATATCACCACCTTAAGTTGATGGTATGACAAGCCGGTGCGTTCTATTCTGCAGTTGTCTATTTTGAACTTCCGCCACCACGCATAATTATATATCCTAAGTAAGATAAGTAGGATTAGTAGGATTAGCACGATTACGCGTACTCCTGGAGGGAAGATTGTGGACGGTCCGATGTTTCAAAAGATGAAGTACTATGGGGACACCATCATTGGCGAGAAAGGTCAAGTGGTGATTCCAGCTGAACTGAGGAAACAATTTGGGATTGAAACGGGAGACCGTTTTCTTGTGATGGGCGGCACAAGGATGGGTGCGTGGGGGTTCATTCTCGTAAAAGCTGACGTGCTCTCACAAGTGGTGCAAGAGATATTTGGTGGCAAACTCGAGGAGGTTCTCGGCCAGGAAGGGCGAGAAAACCACCATACCGAAACAGCGANNAATAGCTAAATATCTTATAATATATCGTTAGATATATCAATCGGGTTAATAACATGGCCGACGTTGCAATCAGAGCCACAAACCTCGTCAAGAAATTCCGCGACTTCGTCGCCGTAGATCATCTCTCCTTTGAAGTGAAGAAAGGCGAGATATTTGGTTTTTTAGGACCAAACGGCGCGGGCAAAACGACGACTATTCGCATGCTCTGCACACTAAGTAGCCCTACTGAAGGATCGGCGACCGTTGCCGGCTTCGACGTTGCTCATCAGGGTGACAAGGTACGCGAGCACATAGGACTCGTATCCGAAAAAATGATCATGTATGATCGGCTCACAGCGTATGAAAACCTGCGCTTGTTCGGCGAGCTTTATAATATCCCACGGAAAGCCCTGCGTGAACGCATCGATGAGCTGCTCAAGGTCGTTAATATGGAAAAGTGGGCAGACCATCAGATCGGCACGTTTTCGACCGGGATGAAGCAGCGCATCAATGTGATTCGCGCTCTCCTCAACGAGCCGGAGATCCTGTTCTTGGATGAACCAACGCTCGGTCTTGATCCGCAATCCACGAACGAGATCCGCGACTTTGCGCGCAGCATCAACGATGATGCCGGAACGACGATCATTTTAACAACCCACGCCATGGCCGAAGCGGACATGCTATGCGACCGGATTAGCATCGTCGATTACGGGAAGATCGTCGCGCTCGATACGCCGTCAAATCTGAAAAAAGTAATCATCGGTGCCGATACGAACGTCATCGAGCTCGACGTTCCAAACATTACGCCAACACTTGTCTCAGACATTCAATCGTTGTCGTGCACGCAAACAGTCACGGTAGAAGACGAAACGCACATCAAAGTTCACGCGTCGGGCGACGAGTCGTGCGATAACGTCATTGATGCGGTGCGCTCAGGCGCAGGGCAGATTCGTTCCATTCATAACGTTGAGCCGACATTGGAAGACGTGTTCCTCTATCTTACGGGCCACGAGGTGAGGGAGCAGGTCGCCGATAAGGTTACCACAAAGGAACCGAGTTCTCGGCACGGACCGAGAGTGCAATCGAGGATACGGTAGGGGCTGTACCATGGGAGTTAGAAGCGGCATTCGTCACGCGCTGTGGATTGCGTGGAAAGACTTGTTAGACATAAGCAGGAATCGCATGGGCCTTGTAATGCTCATCCTGATGCCCCTCTTCATGATGGGCATGGTGGGCTACATCTTCCCCTCAAATAGCGGCATGTCTAACGTCCCCGTTGCGCTCGTGAACCTTGACGCTGCGCAGGGCAATGCGTCCCTAAGCACGAAATTCGTCGCACAGCTCAATGCTCTGAACAACAAGACCGGCATGATGGATCTCTCGACGGTCGGCAGCGCCACCGACGTGAAATCGAACATTCAAAACGGCCAGCAGAGCGCGGGCATCATCATCGGAAGCAATTTCACATCTGACCTTAAAACCGGTAAGCAAGCAGACGTGACCCTTGTCTTAGATCAGTCGAACCCTCAGACGGCCTCTCTCATCGAGACGCAGCTCACGCAAGCCATTGAACAAATGGGCACACAGACGGCCACGTATGGACTGAACCAGACGTATAAAACGCCGCTGAACTATTCGCTAGCCCAGGTGGCACCATACAACGTCCAGACGACGGGCATCGTTCCAGGACAAACCACCAACTACTTCGAGTTCGTCGCGCCCGGCATCATGGGGATGGTCGTCATGATGTCGCTTATGACTGGCCTCCCACACGCCATTTCTTTCGAGCGGGAGGTAGGTACCCTCGACGGCATGCTCGCCGCACCGGTGCACCGGATGTCGATACTGGGCGGAAAGGTCATCGCCCAGACAACACGCGGTATGATGCAGGGGATCATCGTCCTTGCGCTTTCGATCGTTCTCTTTGGCGTGGTCGTACAAGGGAGTATCGCGCTCATCCTGGGAATCTTGCTCCTCGGCGTGTTCAGCCTCGTCGGCTTGGGCGTTCTCATCACCTCATTCACGAGTACCGAGGAGACCGCTACGATGATCATGATGACGCTAACGTTTCCCATGATGTTCCTCAGCGGCGTCTTCTTCCCGATATCGCAGATGCCGCAGTTTATGCAGGTCATCGCGCAGTTCCTTCCGCTCACCTACACGATTAGCGCGCTGCGACAAGTAGTAGTGCTCGGTGTGGGCGTACCAGCAATTTCAAGGGACATCGTCATACTCTTTGGTTTCGGGATCGTTCTGTTGTCAGCAGCGCTCGTTGCATTCGAGCATGCGATGAAACGATAGTGAACGGAGACCAGCCAGACAGCACCCTCAAGCAGCTTTACGCCTGCCGAGTCGTGGATACGCAGCGATCGCATCAAATCCTGCTTCTCGTTTCGGCATTTGGAGAGAGGCAATCGCACGCGACAAGCGACGAGCCGCACCTAAGGATCGGGTAGTAATGCTCGATGTGTCGATACGTGTTTGCGTGTCTGCGACAGCGGGCGCAGGCCGCCGTGGCCCCTAACGCGCTCGATTGTAGAGAGCTTGAACGCCCAATATCCCCACCAGCGCTGTCTTCCGAGCCCGCACAACTGCATTCACGTGTTTCTCTGCGCTCAGCGATTCTCAGCGGAACCAAGCGGCTGCCGCGAAGGTGACAGGAAAAAGTCGTCACGCAAGCTTAAACACATCTAGAGCACGGTGTTCTGCAAGGAGGAGAAAAACTATGATGCCTGAAAGTGTGACGCTTTATTATGGGCGTCTTGTTGGACGTTTAACGAACTGCAGGCCCTAGAATGCTTAGAGTGTTCTCAGCGCCTAACGTGCGCTGTTTATCAAGTGCTCCACCCGGGTGACCAGAAGCACTGTGTTGTCCCGTCTGATGAACCGCGGCTCGCAGCGACAACGAAGTGATACCGCTTTGTTAAGTGCGCTTGAAAGTTCGCTGACTCGTATCTAGCCGAATGCATGCCCTTCGATGACCCTCACACTCGTTAATGCCGCAAGCTGCTCCACATGTTTTCGACGGAATGAGGAAAAGTCATCGATAGCATTCGTGTGACAACCGTATATTGACCCCCTCCAGCTAATCTGTCCTGAAGCAGGCGTTTTAAGATTGGCAATCCATCGCAACCAGAGCTTCAGCTACGGCGGGTGACACGTAATGCCAGAAACACGGCAGCAAGGGCACCAAGTGCGTACAACGCCTCAAAACCGGGAAGCGGGTTTTGGCTACTTGCAGCTGCACTCGCTTGAGCGACGTTCGCTATAGAAGGACTCGCCCCTGCGGTCGCGCTCGATCCAGCGGTTGACACCGAGCGTGGCACGGCGCTGGGCGAGGGGCTTGCCGATGGTGCGCCAGTGAGGTCTGCTGCCACGCGCTTTACGGTGACCGCATCGACGGCCTGCGCACCTGGCGGCAGTTTCGTTATTGCCATTCGCTGCGCGGCGTAACCGCTCAGCGCAGTACTGGCGCTTTGATCAGCGACGACCGCGTCGATCTGGAACGTTTTGCCGACGCCAAATATGGTGCCTACCGAGAGACGAGACGACCAGGTCGCATCACTCCGCACCGTGAGCGAGGGCGCTTGAGGATAATACTTACCCGCGGTCGGATCGTACGGCACGATCCAAAGCGAATACCCCTTTGAAAGCTGAGCTTTACCGCTTACGCGCTCCGTAGGCCCGGCATTGCCGTTCTTTGGAGGCGAGCTGATCTGTACTACGCCCCCTTGTGTGCTTTGCGCGCGCGCCATGGTGCAGGCCGATGCGAACAACAAGACAGTGACCAGTAGTGGAAGGGCCCATTTATACGCGCTCATATTGACTCCTCCCATATACAAGCTGCTGATTATCAGATAAACCTTTTCACTTGGTTCGCTGCAGTGCCGTCCGATCTCGTGGTTGATAGATCTACCCTCAAGACTTCCAAGTCAGTGCGACGAGCTGTAACCCATCCGCGCCCGCGCAGTTAATTATAATAGGTAGCGTTCCGACTAGTAGCTGGAAACTATCCAACAGAAGGCCTCAAAAAACATTGGAGCGCCCCCGCTCCAAATTGACTAAACATCAAAGCAGTCAACGCGCTTTCGTGCCGCTGTTTGAATGTCGGAGGCGCAGATCTCGGTACGAGGAGCAGCGACAAAAAGACCGTATCACATGACCACGGAAAGAACCGACGTTATCATAGGGCTCGAGGTGCACACACAGCTCACGACCCAATCGAAGCTGTTTTGCGGATGTTCAACGCGTTATCAAGACTCAGAGCCAAACACCCACACGTGTCCCATCTGTCTTGGGCTTCCTGGGAGTCTGCCGGTCGTCAACGAAATGGCAATCGTTTACGCCGAACGGGTCGCGAAAGCGCTCAGCTGCTCGGTGCAACGGACGCAGTTCTATCGGAAGAACTACTACTACCCGGACTTGCCGAAAGGCTTTCAAATCAGCCAGTACGACTTTCCGCTCGGAATTAATGGCTACTTGACAGTCGACAGCGCAGGGCAGGAACGGAACATTCGGATCAGGCGCGTTCATTTGGAAGAAGATCCCGGGAAGCTCACGTACCGCGGAACCATCGAAAAGGCGCAGTACTCGCTCATAGATTATAATCGATCCGGCGTGCCACTGCTTGAAGTGGTCACCGAGCCCGACCTTCGCGCCCCCAAGGAAGCGCGTCGCTTTTTGAACAAGTTGCGTAACATCCTTGAATATCTCGACGTCTTCGACGGCAACCTCGAAGGATCGCTTCGCGTCGACGCTAACATTTCGATCGCCGGCGGGCAACGGGCTGAAGTCAAAAACATCTCTTCATACAAGGGCGTGGAAAAAGCGCTCCTGTTTGAGATCACCCGCCAGCGAAACTTGCTTCGACGAGGTATCCACATCACGCAAGAAACGCGGCACTTCGACGAAGCGCGGGGCATCACAATTTCGCTCCGTTCAAAAGAGCAAGAACACGATTATCGGTACTTCCCCGAACCTGATCTTCTGCGCATCGACCCCGACCCGGTGGCCGAGCAGTTCCCGCAGCAAGGGCAAGTTGAACTCCCAGACGCAAAACGTCACCGCTTCATCGAACAGTACAGAATTTCAGATTACCTTGCGAAAGTGCTCACCGCGTCGAAGCCCTTGGCCGACTACTTCGAAACGGTCGCCGCACGCGTCGACCCGTCGGCTGCGGCAAGTTGGGTCGTTGACGTGCTCCAAGGCGAGCTGAACTACCGCGGGCTGACCCTTGACGCTTTTAGCCCCAACTTCTTAATCGACGTCCTCACCAACATGAATCAAGGAACCATTACCGAAAAGGCAGCCGTCGAGGTCATACGAACGGTCCTCGACACTGGGGGGACCCCTTGCGAGATCATCGACGCGCAGGCGCTCCACGCTGCCCCAATCGAACAGATCACCGCTGCCGTTAAGCAAGCGATCGAGGAGAACCCACAGGCCGTTGGCGACTATCACAGCGGCAAGAAAGGCGCGCTTAACTTCCTCGTCGGTCAGGTCATGAAGAAGACACGCGGACGGGCTGATCCCACCCTTACCAATCGTCTTATTCGGGAGCAACTCTGATGCACCTCATCGTGACCGAAAAGGATATCGCAGCGAAGCGGATCGCCGAGATTCTCTCCGACGGCGGTGCATCGGCAACCAAAGTCGCCGGCGCTAACGCTTATCGCTTCAACAGTACGGTCGTGCTAGGCCTGAGGGGACACATCGTCAAGCTCGACTTCCCAGATGAATACCGTGACTGGAAGACAAACCTTCACGACCTAATACGGGCTGATGTCGTCACCGTTCCAACGCACAAGACCATCGTGTCAGGACTCAAACGGGCCGCCAAAGACGCCGACCGGGTGACCATTGCGACTGACTTTGACACGGAAGGCGAACTCATCGGTTTAGAAGCGTGCACGATCGTCAAGTCGGTCAAGGACGTCGGGGTGGATCGCGTACGGTTTAGTGCAATGACCCCCATTGAAGTCAAGCGCGCGTTTCGATCGCCAACCAGAATTGACCTCAACCT
>PLGY01000012.1:1165-13583 GCA_003139855.1 Candidatus Methanoflorens stordalenmirensis | reverse complement strand
TTGGTTACGGACGGCGTGGTTCTTACAAAAATGAGCGAACAAGACAAAATTCGATTGTCAAAAGAATTTACGATTAAGCCCTTCCAAGCAGGAAAACGAAAAATGAATAAATGGCCACAGGTAAGCGTTGATGAGACAACCGACGTTGAGAAAATAATTCCATTTATGAAAAACAGTTATGACCAGTCACAAACATCTTCATAAAAAGAAAGTACCTGCAAGCTCCATATCGTCGCGGCTGCCTCCTACCAAAATGAATTCGCGATCCGGGGCCACAACTTTATAAATGAAAAATGGAAGTCGTTCACGGCGATTTCCATGAAGCTATGGCCGCAGAAGAAGTGGAAACAGGCATTCTTAGTCCTATTTCTTGCAGTCCTCGTGGTTGTTGCGGCTATAGGTTCGATCGGCCTGTACGCCAGTTCGGCCGTGAACAAGGATGTTGTGAGCGGAATCAGCGTTGTAAATCCAAGCGGAAGCAAGACGGCGCTCGTGGTTTACCAAGCGGGATTGACTGCTTACCCGAAGGACACATCATATGCGTTCGCGAACGGGCTTGCAGCGAGCGGGTGGAGAGTGAGGATTACCACCGCGAGTTCGCAGGCTCCGTCTAACCTCTCGAAGTACAGTCTCCTAGTGTTGGGCTTCCCGACTTATAGTAGTGCTCCGGGGCAGACCATCGTTCGCTACCTCGACAGGCTGGGGGACCTACACGGAATTAACACGGCGATTATAGCTCTTGCATCGTCGACTCTGCAGAGAAGCGCAGATGTCATGACGCAGAAAGTGCAAGCCGCAAACGGTACGTTGTAAAGTCACTTGCTCTGGCCAGCTTGAGTACTTTGATCGGCATAACTCAAGCGCGGGGACCGGTTCTCCAGCCGAGATCGCCCAACAAGCAGGAACACAGGGCCGCCGTTAAGCATCAGAGAATGCTGAGAAGAGCTTAGGCTGCTGAGCCGGCTTGTCGCCAGATTATTGACCTGTTGCAGCAGGTGATGTGTACACGTGATGCAGAAAAGCTTGCGATTTCTGTACTCGAAATCTGGAAAGACGGTCATCGCGAAGAGGGAAGGTCAAAGTGATGAGATTACTTGTTCCCAAGCTGATGCTGATACCTTAAGTGTTGTCATTTAGCTTTCGCTCTCCCCCACAAACGTTTATGCGTCGCCAGTAGAAAAAAAAAGGTGCCGGTCTAAATTCATCGAACCGGTTGTGGTGTCTCATCTAATCTAACGCAGTCAAACCCGTTATGCGTCGCATCTGAGCGCAGCTATCAACGATAGTGGCCTCTAGCTGCAGGTGCATCGTGTCCGCTAGCTTTAAGATGCGCTTTGCCTCCCCCTTTTTCAAGCTAGCGTCGAATATGATTGCTGCGCGTTGCCCGCCGTCAAGCGATTTAATCTCTTCTTTGAGCATTTTGGCTATCTGCTCTGCGTTGCCGATTTCAGTTTTCTTGCTGGCGACGTTATTCGTACTGACAGCGACGCCGCAAATGTCGTCTTGTTCTGTTTTTGTTTTTTCTTCCATCAAAGGCAACGGCGGGTGATAGCTTATAGCTGCGCACGTTTGATACGTCGAAAAAGGGGGGAGTTATCAAAACTACCTTGGTGTATGTGTTGCACGCCCGCACTTTGAGATAAACCCTCGCTTATGCCGTCGGTGCATCGATATACACCTCGGTGGATTTGCACTTATTACGCGTACACTCGCGATACGCATCGTTTTCAAGCCATTAACAGTTAGAGCACGAAATTTACCTAATGCGCTTACAGTTAGTGCTAGCCATTAACGCATTAATGCGACGGCAGTTTGCCTAAGGCTCAAGGATCAAGATCTGCAGGAAGTGAGGATATACTGGCGGCGTCATCCCTTGGTTTTTTATATCGCTAATCCGAATAACGACTCATCGACCCGAAATGGAGAATTTAGGATACATGATTGAGGGATGAGGACATGGCAGAAAGCACTTCGCAGGCAGGCAGGACCAAGGTATTATTGAACACCAGCATGGGGGACATCACCGTGGAGCTTTACGATGATATGCCCATTACCGCGGGCAACTTCCGAAAGCTGGTGGAGAAGGGATTCTACGACGGCACCATCTTCCACCGGATCATCGACTCCTTCATGATCCAGGGCGGGGACCCCACGGGCACTGGCCGGGGTGGACCGGGTTACGCTATCAAGGATGAGTTCACTGATCACAACCGCAACGATCGGGGGACCATTGCCATGGCCAATGCCGGTCCGAACACGGGCGGCAGCCAGTTCTTTATCAACCTGATAAACAACAACTACCTAGACAAAGCGCATCCGGTTTTCGGCAAGGTTGTTGAGGGGACGGATGTGGTTGAGAGGATAAGCAAAGTGAAGACTGGCGCTATGGACCGGCCGGCAAAAGAGGTGAAGATAATAGGCGCGAAGATCGCAGGTTAAATTTTTTGGGCTAGAAATAGGGGTGTACTTTCTTGACTTGATGTTTATCCATCACTGCCGCTCATCATAGGTTTGGGGGCAGCGATGGATTCCAGTCTTTATGCATCGAAATCTTGGCGTAGGCAGCAAAGGAACTGCGATCGGCCCATAGGGCGTCGCAAGATATTACTACGAGAATGGTAACTCCCTTTCTGGAGGACGCACGTGAGAAAGCTCAATGAGAAGGATTTAGAGATCTTAAGGAAGCTTGCCCCGGAGGCGAGTATACCCACCCATTATCGCTCCATCCTGCCACCAGTCTCCATGCATTTTGCAGCCGACGATGAGGATTTACAGGACCGGCTGAAGAGGCTCTCAACAGAGGACCTCAAGTATCTGGCCGACCGCATCCTGGACGGCTCGGAGTGCTTGCTGTGCATCTCCCCAGAGGCTGCCGGGATGTTTCTAGACCTGCTGGAGGAGAGAGTGCCCGGCGATACTGCGAAGAGCATAAGAGAGCAGTACAATTCGGCCACAGGATATGATGTCTAAAGGACCTCTTTTCCCTGAAATCCTCTGCGGCTCCGATGCTAGCCTGGAAAGCAACTGCTTATCTAGAAGACGTTCTACTATACAGACGCCTACTCACACACGGCGTTTCTGGGGTCGATTGGCGGTTTTACAAGCATCCGCTGCACGCGCGGCTGAGTGAGCCGTGAGTTCACGGTCAGGAATGAGACTACTAAGGACTGCTGAATGTACTGCTAGAACGACAAGTTGTGTCTGCCCCCCTGACCGAACTCGGCAAGGAGGGGCATAAGATGACCATCGGGACGTGGTCGGCAAGTTCGCCGAACAATTTGGAGACGTTATCGGATGGGACACTACCAACCGCAAATATGTCTTGGCGCATGGGATGACTGGCGTTGATTAGGAGCACTACAAGCATCCCCCGCCCGGAAGATGTTCACAGTACGTACATGCGATATTGGCGAGACATCAGTCTGTTCCTAGACGCCTGAACTACAACTGGACAGCCGTTTAGATTTTCTTGCACATGTCTAGCTGCGTGAAAAGAAATTGTGCACGAGTCGCATCGTGAAGAAAAAGTACGATTGTGCTTAATACCGGTCTTTGTTTGAAATCTCGCGCTTCGATTTTATCACAAAGATGTCGCGCCCGAAGTCATATTATTTCCCAAAATATTCCACAACGTTCTTTAGGTTATCGCGGATCGGAAGACTCTGGGGACATTTCTCTTCGCACTCCCCGCACTCCTGGCAGAAAGAAGCGTAACTTGGATTGCCGCCAAAGAACCCACCAAGGAACGCCAAATAGATCTGTCGGGTCTGTTCTTCGTCGTCGTACATGTGCCCCCGGTTATAATATTCAAAGCACTCTGGGATGCTCACGCCATGCGGACACGGCTCGCAGTACTTGCATCCGGTGCAGGGGATTATGATCCGCTTCTCCAGCTCTTCTTTTACGCTCTTGAACAGGGTGAGTTCTGCCTTCTTCAAGGAGTTCGGTAACCCGTTTTTTGCGCATTCGACGTTCTGCCGGACTTGCTCGGGTGCCGACATGCCGGAGAGGACGACGGTCACTTCCGGATGGTTCCAGACCCAGCGGAGCGCCCATTCTGCGGGGGTATGTTGGACGTCTGCCTTCTTCCAGATCTCTGAGATACCAGCAAGGTCCCTGGCAAGCAGACCGCCCCGGATGGGCTCCATGACCACGATGCCGAGCCCTTTCTTCGCTGCGTATTTCAGCCCGTTCGTCCCTGCCTGGTAGTGCTCGTCCATGAAATTGTACTGGATTTGGGCAAATGTCCAGTCGTAACTTTTCACGATCTCTTTGAAAACCTTCGTGTTGTCGTGGAATGAGAATCCGGCATATCGGATTCGCTCGTCCGCGATAGCATCGTCCAGAAAGTCCGTGACGCCGAGAGCCGAGAGGTTTTCCCAGAACGGCTCGTTGAGCCCGTGTAAGAGATAAAAATCGATGGAATCGGTTCTGAGCCGCGCGAGCTGCTCATCGAGATACTTGTCCATTTCCTCCCGGGATTTTATCAGCCAGCTGGGGAGCTTGGTCGCGAGGTGCACCTTTTCGCGGTACCCCTCGGCGAGCGCACGTCCGACGACTGGTTCGCTTTCACCGTTGTGATAGGGGTACGCAGTATCGATATAGTTCACACCGTGGTCGATTGCGTACCGGATCATCCCCGTTGCTTCATCCTCATCAATCTGCCCGCTTTCGTTCAGAGGGAGCCGCATGCACCCGAACCCGAGGATAGACAGGTCAGGCGCGGCCTTTTTCATCTTCCGGTAAAGCATTGTCTGTCACCGATATTTTTTATCCAGATTGTGTGTGCGATTCTGCTTGAAGTTTTTAGTCAAGTTTTCCAGATTCTCAATCTTCATAGATACTCTACTGTTTCTGATATATCTTTTCGAATGTAATGCCTAACATTGGGTTTAGCTTTGTCTGAGGGATATCCAGTAGGGATGAGTGCTACAGGTACAATATGACTTGCTAAATCAAGTTCTTTGCTATACCCGAATGAAATGCTGCCACCCACACAGAGTTTAATCCCCGTTCCGTCGCCTCCAGCACCATATGCGTCCCAACAATCGTTGCATCTATAGATCCGAATCCATTATTCGGTGCGAACCAACTTTCCTCTTCGTATAACAAACCAAAATAAAACAAAGGGCATTATAATGAAATTGAGCAATTTTTCTACTTTTGCTCGTGCTTGTTCACTCTGAATTACATAAATTCTCTGAGGTTGAGCGTTGGTAGCAGTAGGGGCATTATTCCTGCTTCCAGAATTTTATCAAGTTTCCCGTTGAACTCTCTTATTGCTATAGTTTCTAACAGAATATCGATCTCTTGTAAGTTTCAAAAAATCCATAATTGTCCGCCTTTTTCTTTCTAATCTCGATGTCGATTCGCATTATTTGTCAAACCCGAATTCGATCTTTTGGGTCCTCGAGATCTTGGGGCACTTCTATATAGCCTAGCCACACTCTTCGCAGCTTCCCTTTTTGTGCGGGGCAGACTGGAGATAGCGATCAGGTGGCTGTTCGTCGTAAACGGCGTTCTTGGAATAGGGGCATTAATAGGCTATGCTTTCAGCGTAAGCGTCGGCCTGCCTTGGTGCGAATGCTGTCCTCTCGTCGGCTCTGGCTGGCCTGGCCAGTATACCGCTATCTGTTCAGCGTGCCGTTTGTTGAACGTGTCCCAGTCCTCGTTGTTTCACGCGTCATCCAACGTTTTCATCAATCGTTGTTTTCTTCGACGCTCATCTAAACCCCCCCATAACATAGTAATTTGTAACCTAGGTGCCTAGAAGCGATATGGGTATCCTCTGTTCTTGCAGTCCTCAGCCGAACTGAGGCTTGAGCTATATATGGTGAGCTGGCGTATTCAATACACTACTTCTATACTCTGCTGCACTTTAATTAGAACTCACTCAACAAGAGGTGAAACAATGACAGAAGACGATAAGGACGAAATCATAAAGTGCACTGTCTCGTGCCCTGTGTGTGGTGCTGAGATGGTCTGCACGCACGAAGACCCAAAACACGAAGGGAAGCACAGGTGTGAAAAAGGCCACGAGTGGACCTGAATAAAGGTGTACTGAAAGGTAGGCCTTCTTCCTTTTTTCGCGAACAAGCTTTAATTAGGTCATAGCCCTCCTGTTGAGGCTGGAACCGACCTATTAACACTGAACGCCTTGAAGGATCAATTCGACACAGCGACCGAAGCCTAATACAGGCCCCCACCCCCACACCACAGATAACCCTATTTTGGCCCCTGCTTGTCTAATAAAGGAGCGCCCGAGTCGGGATTTGAACCCGAGTCGGAGCCTCGACAGCTTAGGGAAAGCGGATTGCGATTTCAAGGTGTACAGACTAATATTTCGGTTGCAGAATTAAAGTCCCCGCAGCAGGAAACACTTGCCACGCTGGATTTCAAGTACACAAAGAAGCACCTCAACAGCTTCCTTGCATGGAGAACTGCCGGGTTAACTCACAAGTCTAGCGTGTGGATCATCAAGGCAGCTACGGCTTCCGAAGCTGCTCAAGAGTTTTGCGTATCTGCGTCAGCGTGTAGACTCCCCAGATCAGCACAACGACTACGATGATGCTTACGGTGATCCTCAGTGCTGCCAAAAGTGGATGTGGCATTTACTATTTCCCTCCTTGATGTATCCTATTATTACAATAGGCTGCTGCGGCTGCAGCTAGCTTCCCGTTTTTGTTATTAGCGACTGAATAAAAGTCAACAATGAGCCCAGCATTTCAGCGCCATTTTTCAGCCTAATTTTTCGTACATCCAGTTCATAATAGTGTCAAACGTGTCACGGGTGAATCCCATATGTCCAGCGTCATAAAATCTAGCGCATTTTGGACTGCCATGTTCAAGGAGCAAATAATAGTCTTTGATTGGAAACACTGAATCATGTATCCCATTGATAAGTAGTAGGGGTGCACTTGGCTTGTCTAAGATGCCTTGTTTAAGAAGGGAGAGCTTAGGTGCGTATTCTACCCATTCCTTATAATCGCGCAATCCGAAGGCGTAAGTGATAGTTTCGAAGAATTCAAAAGGGTATTCTCCTCTATCTTGCTTATGGATCCAGTCCAGCTCGAAAGCATAGTGGACCGGTCCACCTTGACTTACAGCGCAGGCTATTCTGTCTTTGTAAATATGGGCAACCTTGACTGCCCAATAACCGCCAGTACTATAACCCCAGACTCCAATCCGATGAGAGTCCAAAGTCTCATTCGTCCCAATCCAATCAAAGACTGCTCCGAATAGTCTTTCCGCATCCTCTGAGCCTTTGAGTGGCGAGTCACCAACTCCAGGCCCATCAATTGCAAAAGTGGCTAAGCCATGCTCCAGAGCAGGGTCATTTAGCTGTTCTTCCTTGAAACCGTCGATTCCACCCCAGCTTACAAGCACGGGAAAAGGCGCCGAGCCCTTTTTTGGTAATCGCAAATAAGCAACAATCTTGTTGCCTTCCCCCGTTTTTCCGGCGAATGGTATCTCAACACGTTTCAGTGGAATGTCAAAGAATTGCGAAGCCTTAAAGAGCGTCTCCTGTGACTTCCTGTAGGCTTGCTTTTTTCCTTCCGAATTAATGGTTGGGTACCGGGCAAGCCTATAGTATTGGTAGGCTCGGAGATAGTTTTCTTTGGCGTTTTGGGCATTGCCTGTTTTGTCGGCTTGGGCTGCTTTTTCTTCATATGGTTTGGCTATCGAGCTCCACGCGGCTGCCCACTTGTCTCTGTCATAAGACGTGAGAGTAGTCATCACCCGTTCCACGTCTTCGTATACAGCATAAGAGAAGGGGTAAATCCTCATTTTTACTCTAGGGCCCCACATTGCCCATAACTCGTTTATTGGGCGAACATATCTCTTTGATTTTTCATCGCCCAATTTTTCATTGTCATCGGTAGAAGACGGAGACATATCACGAAATCACTCCTTTGCTTTACAATCTCAGCGTTGCTGTAACTAGTTCTTGTGTTCCAAGTTATTTAATCTTCCATAATGCCGTTAATCGGGGCACAGCACAAGCGCTGCAAAGGCCGCTGTAAGCAAAAATGCCAGCAAGCGTTTAATTTTGATTTCTAAGCTAGTGAACTTCGATTGCCGAAATGAGCAAAAACAACAATGCTAGAGCGTTTGTACGTGCTTATCAAGACAGGGTCTGAGACGAAACTAGTGCACATATCGCATTCTATATCTGCTGTCTTTTCTGAGCAAAACATTCTTCGTTCTAATCAGACACATGAGTGCTGCATTAACATCGTTGGTGAGAATATGGACGAATTGTATGCGCTCGAAAGTGGAAGTTACGTTGTTCAAGACGAATACGCTCTAGTGAAAGTCCAGAAGCCGGTGAAGATTCTTGTCATCATGTTTTCGCGATATTTGCGCTGAGCGGGTGTCAGGACAAGGTAAAAAAACAACAGGTGAACAATCCTATGCAAGAAGAGCAGACAAATTTGAAGGTCGCAACCCTCGCGGGTGGCTGCTTCTGGTGCTTAGCGGCCGATTTTGAAAATGTGTCCGGCGTTACGAAAGTCATATCGGGCTATACGGGTGGTCAGAAGGAAAACCCCACCTACGAGGAAGTCTCAACGGGAAAGACGGGGCACCACGAAGCCTTACAGGTGTACTACGATCCTTCAAAGGTGAGTTATGAGCAGGTCTTGGATGTCTTCTGGCGTCATATAGATCCGACGGATCCGGGCGGGCAGTTTGCTGACCGGGGCCCACAGTACCGTACGGCGATTTTCCACCACGACGAGGAACAGAAGCGCATCGCGGAGAAATCGAAGGCTGATCTTGAACAATCCGGGCAGTTCAAGAAGCCTATCGTCACGCCGATTGTGAAATTCTCAAGGTTCTACGAGGCGGAGTTCTACCACCAGGATTACCATAGGAAGAGCCCCATACGGTATAAGATCTACCGGTTGGGCTCCGGCCGGGACCGGTTCCTCGGTGAGACCTGGGGAAAAGAGAAGGAGACGGGCGCCAACCCCAGCGGCAACCCCCGGGGAACGAAGACCTATTCCAAACCTGATGACTCTACCCTGAAAAAGATGCTCACACCGCTTCAATACGAGGTAACGCAGCACGAAGGCACGGAGCCGCCCTTCCAAAATGAATACGATGATAACAAGAGGGAGGGGATTTACGTTGACATCGTATCCGGAGAGCCTCTGTTCAGCTCGCTCGACAAGTACGACTCCGGGACGGGATGGCCAAGCTTTACGAAACCCCTAGAACCGGAGAACGTTACGACGAGAAAAGACCGGAAGCTCTTCGCGGTGAGGATCGAAGTGAGAAGCAAGCACGGGGATTCCCACCTCGGCCACGTTTTTCCCGACGGGCCCGCGCCGACGGGGCAGCGTTACTGCATGAACTCGGCGGCGCTTCGGTTTATCCCGAAGGAGGCTCTGGAGAAGGGGGGCTATGGGGAGTATCTGAAGCTCTTTGCAAGAAAACTCGAAAAATCTGTTTAGGAGCTCACGTGGGCTGCGCTCATCGGCTTTAGATTCGTGGTGCTAGCAAGCGTGTAACACCATTGAAACCTCATAAGGAAATTCCTCTACAACGCCTGGATAAGGCTTGAGATACAAGTATTGTCAGCTTAAACCTTCGCTTTTCAGTGCGTGGTTGGCGTGTCTAGAATTCAGAGCGTGCCGAATATAAAACCGAGTATGCTATAAGGCCGCAAACGCCCCCCACTGTTAAGGTGGAGCCAATAAAAGAAGATAAATCCCTATTTTACTACGCTCTCTTTTATCGTCATCGTTTACCCATCCGGGTCGGTATCTTCTTTAAACGTGCACTTCCGTAGATTAACCAATATTTCGGGGGCGATTTGGTCATATTTGGCGCATTTTAGACCTTGCTCGTGGAGCTTACAGAAATAACATTGTGGTATCATAGCCGTGATAATGCGAGCACACTAACGCGTGGCTAATGCCACGTCGTTTCCAAAACGGATACAATTATCGATACCTTTGCTATTCGGATTCCATTTCTCCATGATCCCGTCATTCAAAACTTGGAATCCGCCCTCTTTAAGCCTTTCAGATATAGCCGCTAAAGCCTCGCCGCTCCATCCATAACAGCCGAATGCAGCTGCTTTTTTGTTCTGGAATCGCAAGCCCTTCATTTCTTCCAGAATAGCGGCCGCAGCGGAAAGGATCCCCTTGTTCACGGTTGGAGATCCGACCAGAACCGCCTTCGATTTGAATATTTCCGTGATCAGATCGCTTTTGTCTGATCGGGCAATGTTAAACAGTTTTACTGTTGCATCTGGATCGGCCGCCACGATTCCGTGTGCGATCGCTTCAGCCATGCGCCGCGTTCCGTTCCACATGGTGTCATAGGCTATGGTGATCTGGTTTTCAGAATAGTTGTTTGCCCATTCAACGTATTTTTTCACTATCTGTAATGGGTCGTCACGCCATATCACCCCGTGACTCGGGCAGATCATATCTACTGGAACGTTCAACGCTAGTACGTCCTTGATTTTCTTGTTAACCAGCTTACTAAACGGCGTCAGGATGTTCGCATAATATTTGATGGCTTCCTGAAACAGCTCTGCCTGATCCACCAGATCATTGTACATCAGTTCCGTTGCTATATGCTGACCAAACGCGTCGTTGCTGAAAAGGACGTTATCACCCGTGAGATAACACATCATGCTGTCTGGCCAGTGGAGCATCGGGGCTTCGATGAATATTAGCTCCTTCGATCCGAGACTGAGCGTATCTCCCGTCTTTACCACCTAGAAATTCCAGTCCTGATGGTAATGGCCCTTAAGCGAGTCTACGCCTTTGGTGGTGCAGTAGATCGGGACTTCGGGGATATTGCGCATCAATTCCGGCAATGCACCACTGTGGTCAGGCTCTGCGTGATTTGCTATTATAAAATCAATCTTGTCAAGTGAGATCTCTCTTTTAAGTCTCGCAACGAATTCGTGCGAAAACGTTCCCCACGCCGTATCGATCAACGCTATTTTTTTGTCCCTGACCAAGTAGGAATTATAACTTGAACCGCGATGTGTCGAGTACTCCTGCCCATGAAATGTCCTTAATTCCCAGTCAACCTTTCCAACCCACGAAATATTTTCTTTGATCGTAAATGGCATGTGCTTCTCCTTTTCTTGTGTAAACAGATCGCGATGCGTAAAGCGGCGTAAAACGATCTTGTGATCCGCTCTTATTTATAACAGTCAGCGTCTTCGATCTTCGACCGGACCACTGCTTAGACGCTTTCAACCTCTGACCTCCTGAGACTGCCTGCTCATTATATCTTTTTTCGAATTCCTTTCATTTTTTTAGGCCGCTGCTTTCGACAGTGATCACATTTTTTTTGACAAAGCGATCAAAGATGATTGACGCGGTCATCAATGAACATGAGAACTCCTAGATACGGATAAGTGATGAAGGCTGGAATCACTTCAGTGAGACCGGGGCTCACGATGATCTCGTTTGTGCCCTAGGAATAGCTTGTCATTGTGGAGATCAATTTGGAACACGTGAGATCAAGATTTGGTAGCTGAGCAAGAAAGGGTTCTGTAAAACAATAAATTGAAGATATTTTTAGAAGAATATTTCTTCCTTTGGGAACCTTACTTTGGGCATTGGTTTATCTGCCGCATATCCTAGAGGTACAATTATACTAGGCACCAGATTATCTGGAAGTTCAAGGATCTCAGAGTAAGCTGCCGGATCAAAGCCCTGCATTGGGCAAGAATCAATTCCTAAAGATTTCGCAGCATAAATTGCAGTTATAGCTGGAATGAAAGTATTATGCTGTGCTTCATGAATTCCTGCCTCACCATGGAACATACTCAAAAAGTTGTTAAGAACTGATTCCAAAAACTGAATATTTTCTTCTGGAATACCAGAAGCCTTTAAATCGCTTATTAATCTATCTGCGTTTCCTTTAAGGTCTGAATTGGCGCAAAATACTAAAAGATGTGAACATGACTTAATTTGGGGCTGACCCATTGAAGCTGGGGATAATTTTTCTTTTAGATTTTCATCTGCTATTATTTTAATTTTCCAAGGCTGCAAGTTTAATGCTGAAGGTGAAAGCCTAATCATCTCCATGATCTGTTCTATTTTGTCTTCATCAATTTTCTTGCCATCAAAATTCTTTGTAGCAAACCTTTCTTCAAGTATATTTTTAAATTCCATTCTTATCATCACCATTATTTTGATCTGTTAATTGTATTCACAAGCTAATAAGCAGATCATATTGTGAGAAGTTAGAGCTAAAGCTTGTTTTCTTCGACGCTCGTCTAAACCTCCCTCCACAAAATAGTATTTGAGGAAGTTAGGTGCCTACAAGTGATATAGGTACCCTCTGTTCTTGCAGTCTGCAGCCTAACTGAGGCCGAAGCTACACGTGGTCACTTAGCTTATTCAATACACTACTTTTATACTCTGCTGCACTTTAATTA
>PLGY01000012.1:0-1130 GCA_003139855.1 Candidatus Methanoflorens stordalenmirensis | reverse complement strand
TGGACCTGAAGAAAGCTGTGCAGGGAGGGCAGGCCCCTTATACAATGTTGAAAAAAAAGGAAGATAGTTTTGAGATGACGGAGGACGCTCATCACATATCTTAGCCCAAGTTGACGTGGAGTTAGAATTTGATGCTGCGCTCAGGAACGGATTTCTAATTTTCTAAGTGATGATGTGGCTATTTTATTTCCAACACAACTTTTCCTTTCGGATGTTGTGTTTCGAAATAGGTAAATGCCTCTTTAACTTGTAAGAACGGGAAAGCCTTCTCAATCTGCACTTTTACTTTTCCACTGTCAACGTNNTCCCGCAAGCTTTTGGAGTTGTTCAGTGCTTACTGCAGTCATTTGACTAATAGCTGTTACTCCCTGTTTATTTGCCAAGTCTTGGTCTATTCCAGCCACCATGGAAACAAGTGTTCCTCCTTCTTTAATTATTTTGAAGAGTTCATTTACTCTATCTCCTCCAGCAGTGTCAAACACTGCATCGTAGTCACGTAACACATCAGTTACATCTTGCACCTTGTAATCTATGACTTCATCAGCTCCCAGGTTTTTTGCAAAATCCACACTGTCNNTTCAATGCTTTGCACTGCACTTGCCCCCACCAATGGAAGCGATGCGGATTGCGTGAAATCAACAGTTTTTGGTTTAAAAGACATTTTTGCACTATCAGAAGCTACAAATTCTGCAATTGATCCTGATCCACCGAGTAAAGCTCCAGCATTACCGTATACCTCATCACCTACTCTAAATTCAGTTAATTCTTCTCCCAAATCAGAAATAACACCAGAAAAATCTCCTCCTACTGTGAAAGGAAAAGATAAAGGCACCATTTCCTGAACATATCCATTTATGATTGTTGAGTCGATTCTATTGAGACTTGCGGCATAGACTTCAACCAGAACCTGTGTTGATTGTAATGATGGTTTTTCAGCATATTGATTGATTTCGATAACTTTAACATCACCATAATTTTTTATTTGAGCTGCTTTCATTATTTCATCTCCATTTATTGTTAACATTAAACTGCATAATATTTTTATTAATATTGCATTTGAATCAAATCAGTGTAATAATTATATAAAGTCTAAATTTATCATCAAGTTATAATAATATCAAGAAATTGTT
>PLGY01000064.1 GCA_003139855.1 Candidatus Methanoflorens stordalenmirensis | reverse complement strand
CATTCACGGTCGCGAACAGTTGGGAGAGCTATTACACATCTGAGTGGCCGTACATCCAAAATGGATCAACACAGGCCGCTGCGCTTGGCATCCAGAACGGCCTCCTCGCTGGCACGTGGGCTAATAGCGGCGGCGACAACCAGATATATGCCAACTCACTTAGCGGCAGCGGTACGTCGTATCTCTCAATGCTGAACTGGTCATACGCCAATGGAATCGGCTTCACCAGCTTCCATGTCTGGTGTGGCGACAATCCCGATGGGCTAAGCCAGTACAAATCACTAGATTTCCCCCAGATAGTCGCAAACCTGCAGAAGTATTATCCCGCGACTACGTCAGCTTCACTCGGCAGAGCCACGACGCAGCCCGTCGCCTCAGCACCTGCAGTATGCGCGCAGAATAATGGCAGCCTCGACCTCTTTGCAGAAGGCACGAACAGTGCCCTCTACTTCAAGCAATGGGATAGCACGACGGGCTGGTCGGCGTCGACGTCCCTCGGCGGGGTTCTGGCGTCAGGCCCCGCTGCCGTGTCTCAAGGTGCAGGGGCGATCGACGTCTTTGTGCGCGGCGGTGACAACGGCCTTTGGGAGAATTCCTATAGCAACGGCAGTTGGTCCGGCTGGACGTCCGTCGGCGGCATGTAGTAGCCACTACGTGCGCTGAGTAGTACACTCCCAGCGAATGAACCGCCTAGCACCCTAGCACCGAGAAACGCGCACCGCCAGCATTACGGATCGTGTCTGTGATCGATAACTCGCTCGGCTTTAAGCACGACGAGCTATCGGTCCCCAGATGCTGTAAGCTCACTTGTCACATTCATTGAGATCGTTGCGCCGTCATTGCCAGTCGGTCCCTCTTCAATTCGCGAACATACTCGTCAGGAGTACGGGATCATCATAGCAGTCCGAGAGGCACACTAAGTTCTTTCAGCTAGATCGACTGCATCTGCAACGGAGGTGCCTAATGACAAGAGACGCACAAAGGACTGCTGCCACCGCGTAGATGCCATTTGACGGAGGAATTTCAACCGATGTAGCGAGCAATCTGAAACGAAATCGTTTCCTTTTTTCTGGTGGCGTAAAATGGCTAAAAAAAGTGATTTTGCCTGATAAGGCACGTTGGCAAGATGATACAATTTAGACCCTATTTTTGTGCCTGAAGCATCATCAACGATTTGTCAAGGATATCGCCGTCCTTTCCGCTATGCACCCATGGGCGGGCAGCCACTAATACCGGCGGGCAGTGCCGCATTTGCGGAGGGCAAACTCTGAGCGCGTTTGACTATCAGAACGAGTTTGTAAAAGTGCGGTTTTATAAAGAGTTCGGGTCACTATTAAGCTGCTTCACGGCCGCCTGCGCCGACGAAGCAAGTCGTGTTACAACGCTCGTGGCAGCGCGAAGGGAAAGCTCACGTTAGTTAATCCTCGGCGCCATTCACAAACACTGTGACAAGAATCTGTCGGACAATCATTATATGAATAGAAGTACTGGTAGCCGTCTTTGGTAAAGAAACCCCGTGGTGGTCACGACTCTAAACAGTGCAAAAAACAGATTTCGACAACCTTTATAAGGGATAGGCATATTCGTAACTACCTTACTAAAGGCTCCGGTAACGGCCGCGTCTGCGTGGATGTCGATGTTCGCCCACGAAAACGGCCGCCAACGGAACACGGTGATATATATGAAACACAATCGTATTTTCTTGAGTGTCGCCATGGCGGCCATCATGCTCGTCTCGCTTTGTGCGGTCAGTGCGAGCACGCTGAGCGTGAGCGCGGCACAGAGCAGCAGCTCGACTCCTACTGTGGTCGGTGCGCCCGTCGGCGCCGGAGCGCCTAGCGTGTGCTCAATCAATGGGACTGGCCTCGACCTCTTTATAAGGGTAGGCGCCGATAACTCCCTCGTCTGGAAGGAGTCACCTGATGGCACGAGCTGGACATCATCTCAGACGTCTCTCGGCGGGACTCTCACGGCACCACCCGCTGCGAACGCAACGTTTGCGAGTGGATCGGCTACGTATGCTTCCATCTACGTCTTTGTGCGCGGCAACGATGGCAGCGTCTATGAAAAGGTCATCTCGCCTAATGCCACGCAGATCACTCAAACTAATAACAGCACGTACAAGATTGCCGCTTGGGTCTCTCTCGGCGGGCAGCTCGCCAAGAATACCGGACCCTCGGTCTGCTCGTGGGGCCCAGGTCGTCTCGACGTCTTTGTGGAAGGTACGAACGGCGCGCTCTATCACAAATGGTGGAATGGCACGTCGTGGTCCGGCTGGCAATCCCTCGGCGGGAAGCTGACTTCAGCACCCGGTGCGACTGCGACGGGTAACCAGATCGGCGTCTTCGTGGCCGGGACCAACGGCACCATTTACTATAAGCATTGGAATGGTGCGGCATGGTCTGGCTGGGTAAACGTCGGAGGGACAGTTCTCTCGGGCACCAGTCCGGCCGCGTACAACTGGGGAACATCCCAGATCGGTTGGCTTGTCACCGGCACTGACAGCAACCTCTATCGCAACTGGGTAGGAAGCTCCTCAGGCTATGAAGGCATCGCCGGGGCTCTTACATCGTCACCATCAGCCACAGCGAAGCATAATGGTGTCATCGACGTCTTTGCGCGCGGCAGCACCAGCACTTTCGCCGCCCTTTATCAGATATCCTATAACTACCCAGCGACCCCCGGCACATGGGGTCAGTGGACGGCTCTAGGCGGCGTATAGCGTAGTTCGTTAAGGGGTTTTTACCCCTCTTCTTTTTTCTTTTTTAACTTTTCAGTACGTTTTCGCTGCGACGTTATTGCCTTTAGCACGCTCGCAATTGTGCAAGTAACCCAGCCAAAATGAGTCTAGGCAACATTAATCAGGTTCTACGACCTGCTAGCACCCTACCTTCACGGGAATCCGCACGTTTAAGCCGTCACGAAGATCTTGCGTATTTGTTTGTCGTTGTGGGCTGTTCGTGGTTCTACTGAAAACTCTCGGGAGGGGCGTAAGCGCGTGCGGAGATTATTCTGAACTTACCAATTTCTGTTTTGAAGAAGTTTGTATCTGGATCAATGAGGTAGAAATCTTGAAATTGCGATTTGCTATTTGCTATTTGGCGACTCTTAAATCGTATAGCGAAGGCGAAAAGAGACGGTGCGCGAACATAAGGATAGCGAGTATTGTTGAGTGCCTTTACCACATTCGTCGCTGCGGCGAAATGTTCAACGTCGCATTGGGCGAGTGAAAAATGAGTGTGTATCACATCAAGGGCGTTTTGTCTCGGCTTGTTATTTAAGCTGCTTTTTCCCGCAGCAAGACGCGGAGTTTCGGAGCAATTCCGGCTGGCGAGAATTGATCTCTTTGCTTGAGTATGTTCTCCTGTTGCGCGCGATAACGATCCAGAGGTTTGGTCTCAAGGATCTCTATAACAGCTCCCTTTGCGTCATTGTAACTCTGGCAAAGGTACCCGATATCCCCCATCTTGTTGAAGTAGTATTCAGAGAGCGGGGTCTTGAGTGCGATGATTGGCTTGAGATATGAAAATGCGTCCAGCATCGCCGCAGTTCCATTTAATTCGTAAGCACTCGCTACATGAAAAAAAAAGGCATAATCGATACGTTTGCTATATTTGTCAAACTCCTCTTGAGTAAGGGGCGCGTTAAGTGCGGGGATATTGATAGACGCGTGCCGCATCTCTTTGAGCTGCTCATCTCTTATATCGCCAATGAGAACAAAAATTGGCCGATATTTTGTTCTTGTAGCGCTTATTTCATCGGCCAACTTGAAAAAAATGTCCGCTCCCTTGCGCAAACTCGCGTGACCATAAAAACCAAAATGGATGACATCATCTTTGAATGGCTCGGTGCCGGCAGAATCTGCAAAGACATAAGGAATTTCTATCGGCGAAATACAGTTGTCTAGACGTGGCAAGTAATTCTTAAGTCCTTGTTCCATAAGGGGCGGGGGTCCCGGGAGTAAGTACTGTATTCTCTCCGTGTTGCCGGCGAGAAGCCAGTGTCGATATGAAAGGAACTGAGATGTCAGAAGCTTTGGTTGAGGCGTGCTGATTTTGTTCTGCAGATCGTGTAGGACAACAAAACAGGCGATCTGCGAAAATCGTCTCAGCATCATTTTGATAATGACTAGATCGTTCCTATGTGCTGCTGTACAAAACACTATTTGGCTCGCTCGATTTTTGTCGGCCAATCTGAATAAGCGCCTGTACAGGACTAGCTCCTCGAGGAGCGCTGCAAAGGGCAAGCGCCGACCTCGTTGCTCTTCGCGCAGGGCCCTATCTGGAAGTTCGACTTCGACAAACCTGACTGTCGCCACGTGAGTATCTGCAATCCACTTGACATGATTCAAATGTTCGCGTTCAGCACAAAATATCAGCTCCTCCTCAGGGAAAGCCTCAGCGACTGAACAAACCAGAGCCGCATTAAATTGGGCGTGCCCAAAACCGCGAAAATGCGGTTCGCATATAACTATCATGAGCTCTCTATATCTTTAATCGGTTGATCTTATCGATTTCGTTTTTTCGTTGACTGCGCTTCGTGATAATGGTGAGGTTCATTTCCGCATACAAGCGCTATTCCAGCCCTTGAGCTTTTCAGATGCGCAGACATACCTTGATTTGCCAATATATATTTAACGTTGCAGGGAAGCTGCATCTGTCAGGAAGCTTGACTGTCAGATTATCTCAGTTCACAAGCCTTCGCACCTGCCTGAGAATCCAGTCTTACACAATTGCCAGGATCAAACGTCTAACTCGCTTCAAAAAAGCGTCAGAAAAAGCGATCAGCCCGGATCTCTTCAGTTCCGATGCGTAAATGGATGACAATGACCTTGTTTGGTTTCCAAACGAGGTGGTTAGCACGCTCGTAGAGGTAGTCTCACTTTTGAACAAGCTCGTCGTACGGTTCATCGCTCAACAAACCATTGAACCTCATGACAGTTGCGTTTTTATTCGTAAAGAGCACAGCAAAAATCCTCCATCAGTGTAGCGCAACACGCCTGACATTCAGTCCACGAGTATTCTCTGTTGATCAATTCTAAGCTTTCTCGTTATTCCTTTACTACTTCACACCATATGTTTTCGTTGAAGGTTTTCGAAGAGAAGATCCTAGAAAGAATAAAGACCGCGGTTCTCGGTATCCGATTGTTCCACAAGTTTATACCAACTGTCGCATTTATCTTGGTCATCTCTTTGTAGCTTCGGATCTTTCCTCCACTTAAGCGCACGATAGTATTCACCTCTTCTTGTGAAAAACCACAATGTTGATGCGTTTTATCGAGTTGATGGTATTCAACAACTCCGCGTTCCCAGAGCGCCTCATTTCTTTTCGGAACACACAAAAGGACGTTCTCTTGGCAACTCTTGATAGATTTGCTCAATAAAGTACATGGATCTTCTACGTGCTCTAATAACCAGTACAAAACCACGGTGTCGATTTTTGGGAAGGTAACTGCGGTTGCGTCGTTCGTTATGATCTCAACGCCCGGCGGGTACGCATAATCGTCGTACCGTTGTGCGTCAATGCCAATGTATCGCCCTGTCCACGCGCTTTGAATCAAAAAGTTGTACAGTCGGCACGTGCCGCAGCCCACATCAAGGATGTCCCCTTTTTGGTATTCCAAAGCCAGCCGGTCGGCTTCGTATATAGAATGGCCTGCTTTCCACCCAAAATCAAATTCTTTCTTGACTATTTCTGAGCAGTCGTTCTTGATCATTTTTTTGAGCGCCGGTATTCGAATTGTTTCTTTGGCTAGCCTATTATAAAATCATTTGACTCCGCTGCCGTTTTATTGCTTCTGGCCTGAGCCTGCTAACGTGTTGCCACCGTGAATTCGATGTTTAGCCAGCGGTTTTGCCAAATAATAAAACTGGTATTGCCGTGCTAGTTCCGGCCACAACTTGAAATCGTTTATGACGAGTAGAGCGTTAGGGCGTTAAGCGCTTCGTTGCAAATGGTATGATGGCCCTGCATTGTGCCTTGAAACTCTTACGCCTTAACGGTCAAGTCATAACAAGGCCGTTTGCTTTGCAGCAACGATGAATGGTATACCACTGAACAATTCAGTGTCGGTTTTTACGGATCGTTGAAAAATCGCTTTGTTTTCATTTTCTTCCTCTTATGCGCGGCCGTCTCATTCGGCGATACCTTTGTGCCGTTGATGTCTCGGGGGTGCTATGCGACAGTTGCCCCAATTTGAAGAATTCAGCAAAAAAGCACGTTACGCGCACACAAATCTCTTTTGGGCATCGCTTAGACATTAATGAACCGGAAGGGCTAATCGAAAGTCACGGCAGTTACTGAGGGCGCATTTTAAAAAGCATATAATGCAGCACACGTTTCTAATCTACTTCAAATAAGCGCGTTAATCAGAGCCCCTGTAAATGTTGTATATGAGTTTAGTCTCTTGTATCGTGAAACCCCTCAGCGCAAGCAAAATTGTCAAATAGAGTGCCGCGGCAAGCGTGATCGATAAAACTATGCTTAAGAGCCCAGAGGGATTCCATAAGAACAGAAAAAGGGCGATAATACCTGAGCCGCAGACACTCTTCACGATGAATCCACCGTTCACGTCAAACTTAAAGTATCTAAATGAATAGATTGTAGTCAACACGAAAGCGAACAGGAACGCGAGGAAAGTTGTCAGTGCAGCACCTATGAGGCCCAAATAAGGGATAAGTACTAAGTTTAACCCGAAATTCAACGCAGCGCAGAGTAGCCATATCGTGCCCATAATGGCGGTCTTCTTTTTTAATGCGATTATTTGAACAAGCACCGCGTACACTCCAAAGAGCGCAGTTCCTGCGGCAACAAACGGAGTGACTAAGTAGCCGTTTGTTGCGATCTGCTGTGTGGTTAGCAGAAGCAAAATCGGCTTTGATAAGACCGATACGGCAAACACGCAGGGGAGAGCAATTCCGATATAGTACTTTAGAGAGTACGTCATGATCGTGCGTACATCGGCTATGCTGTTCTCGTCGAAGTGTTTTGACAGGACTGGAGGAAGCAGCATCGCTAATGGTGCTGAGATAATGCCGATGGTAGTCCCGGCGGTGTATGCCGGCGAATAATAGCCCACTGCTGCGGTACCTAAAAAAAACGCAATGAGATAACGATCGCTTGAATTTACGATCCAACTCGAAATACTGCCAGGGACTAATGGTAGTCCAAAATTGAGATACTCCCTCACGTGGGTAAGCTTGGGGATAGCAAACCCGATCTCCGTGAGTATGAGATATATCATAATGGAGAACACCACAAGCTGCTCGATTAAGAGTCCTATCACGGCGCCCTGCAATCCATAACCCGAGAGGACAAAAAAGGCTACAAGGGCTGTTTCCAAGTACGCGTTAAAAAGGTTCAAGTAAGTGTACCTTTTGATCTGCTGGAATGTTACAAAATATTGCAAAAGATAAACAGTAAGGCACGCAAGCAAGATGTTCGGTATAAGCAGCAGGGCTGTGGTGAAATTGTTTTGAAACAAGCTTGCCGCTATTTGTGGCACAAACAAAAGAAACAGCCCAGAAAGAGTCAAGCTCCCAACCAAAACGACGAATCCCATGGAGTAAAACAACTCGCGGATGTCACGTTTGTCCTTCGCTGCGGCGCCAAACCGAACGAGTGAACTTTGGAGCCCTAAAGCCGCAAGCGGGGGCAATAGGCCGAGCGTAATTAGAATCAAAGCGAAGGCACCATAATCAGTTATAACCAGATTCCTTGTCAGGATAGGAAGCAGGATGATGTTGCTGAGATAGACTAGAGGAGATATCACTGCGCTCAATCCTATTCGCCGAACAGTGAGTGTGTATTTTCCCATTTACGTGGCTCTTCTGCGATAATCTGATTGACTGTTGCTCGGCCGTTTTTTGATCTGTCGATGCCTTGTAATTGCGCTCGGTCACAAAAACGGCAGACTGACTTTGATCGCCTTAGGGTATTACTTCTTTAGTCGTCTTTTCTTCACGATATTGTTGACTCTCGCGGGGAGCCCTTTCAGAAAGGAGTTCAGATAGCGCGACGTTTGATGGCTTCGCACGAAAATCGTCTACGTATTTGATTCTTCATTCTCATAACAATCAATTTAACAAATAGTCATTGGTTTAGTACTAACGTTGGTGCAGAAAATACTAGCTTCACTCGATTCTTTTGAGCTAACCAGTCTCTACTTGGAAAAAGTTTTGTATTTGCGTGAATAAGGTAGAAGCCTCGTCGTTGCGATTAATTATTACGCTGACATTGTCCTCAAAAAAGTTTTTAGCATCAGCGGTCTCAAACACCTGAAATTCGCCGTAGAAGCTAGTATTTGTGCATAACAGCTGTGTATTGGTAGCTTTTCAGAACTTGGCCCAGCGATGAATCTTACACTTATGTAGCCGATGCCGACGCAGTTTTGGGACTAGATAGGTGGATTATGCAGTGCTCAGGGAAATATCTAAAGAATTGGCGCTCAATTGCTGCTTTGCTCCAGACTTGTCCGTCTCGCGATTGATCCGTGATTTATGTTCAAGGATTATGATATAGTTGGGCGGTTTGTCTGAAGCGGCAAAAGTTGTCTACGTTTTTTGTCTGCGGTGACGAGGGGCGCAAGCGCGCAGGATAATAACAGCCTTGATCTCTTCGAATATAGAACGGCCTGCTTTCCAGCCAAAATTAAATTCTCTCTTGACTATTTCTGAGCAGTCATTCCTGATCATTTCTTACGCGATGTTCGAATTGTTTTTCTTGTTTGTTAAGGGCAGCTCATAAATTTATTTAACGTGCCCTTAGACAAGTTTGTTGAATGAGGTATAAAATGGCAAATTTGAATCCGGAAATGTTGTCGATAGGTACCTGCTTTCCATATGGTATCAAAAGTCTCTCTCTACAAACAAACATGCGAAAATACTCGATGTAGGCTGCGAAATCGGACATTTTTTGTATTTCTTGAGAAGGGGGGGTTATGCGAACTATCGGGGTGTTAACCTCCCCTGATCGCAAGTTGATGCTTGAGAGAGTGTCTCACGACAAGAGGTCGGAACATCGCCAAGTAGCACCACTGGTTGTATAGATAACGCAATTTCGTTCAGCACCGCGCAGTTTGCACCTGGAACGTATGGGTGACGCCTATGTATCCTGGCGATTCAACGCACACACCGGCACAGGCCACCGCGCAGATGGTATTAGGCGGCTTCGCCGACAGCCACTCCGACGCCTACGCCGAGGCCAACACCGACACCCTAACCGCGGTGATGATACATCAGGTGGGTCGATCTGCTCACCTCTTTTTTATTTTTTAGTGTCGGAAGGCCGGTGCTGCCCCGCGAGTAAGCCCATTATATCGCTTAGTTACATTTCATTATTCGGTTTCCAGCGTTTGAAGGGCATCGTTCACGACTGACGCACAACTTAGTTACGGCGGTCAGGCACAAACCGCAAGCTTTAACAGCTCTTCTCTGCGTGTAAGATGCGGAATCCTCCGAAGCACTTTGCCACTCAAGATTGTTTTCCTTTGTTGGCGGAAAAGATGAAACGTAAACGTATTGCGATGAGCAGCATCGCCTTAGCAACTCTGATGGTCGTCTCGCTTTTTGCTGTGGTAAGCAGTGCGGCGAGTGTGAGTGGCCAAGCGAGCGGAACGATCACACCCCTTGCTCCGAACCTGGTCAGCTCAATGATGACAGACACCGGCCCCGCTGCGAGCACCTCGTTTACGACTGGGCAAACCCAAATCTTTGCCGTCGACTCTAATGGTACCCTCTGGAACACGTCGATGGCGCTAAGCGGTAACGGTACCTGGAACCCACTCGGTGGAGTGTGTACCTCATCACCCGCCGCGGTCTCGATGAACTACAGCTACCTCCGCATCGACGTCTTTGTGCGCGGCAGTAACGGCGCCCTGTATCATAAGTACTATCAGAACGGCTGGTCTGGCTGGGGATCCCTCGGCGGGCAACTCGCCCCTGGCACCGGTCCCGCGGTCGCTTCATGGTCAGCAGGCCGTCTCGACGTCTTTGTAGAAGGTACAGACGGCGCCCTGTGGCATAAATGGTGGAACGGCGCGACGTGGTCAGGCTGGCAATCCCTCGGCGGGAAGCTAACATCGTCACCTGCTGCGACGTCAAACGCCGCTAATAACATCTACGCCTTCGCGCGCGGCACCGACGGCGCCGTCTGGCAGAAGTACTGGAATGGCAGTACATGGTCTAGCTGGAAATCCCTTGGCGGGCAAATCGCTACCAACACGGGACCCGCTGTGAGCCAAGACCTCAACCTCTTTGTACAAGGTACGGACCATAAGCTCAGGCGGATGGGTGTGGGGGTCGGCTCCGCCAAATCGACCGCCTGGGGCACCCTCGGCGGAGC
This sequence comes from Candidatus Methanoflorens stordalenmirensis, assembly GCA_003139855.1. Taxonomy (GTDB): domain Archaea; phylum Halobacteriota; class Bog-38; order Methanoflorentales; family Methanoflorentaceae; genus Methanoflorens; species Methanoflorens stordalenmirensis. The sequence continues at coordinate 76,856 of PLGY01000064.1, read as the reverse complement.
GCCCCCCGAGGCGCTGTCCACCTCGTCGCCAGGCACCGTTGTCCTCATCACCGGCCAAACCCTGGTGTGTGTCAGCAGCACTACCGGGAACGTCTGGTATTCCGCGGATAGTCTTGACAACTGGAAAGTCTGGCAGTCTGCGGGTAGCCCACCGGTGTCAACGTACCAGTCCGAGATAACGCAGGGCATCGCAAACGACGGCACGTACAACTACGTTATGAGCAACACCGCGCTGTACAAATGCGACGCGAACTGGGACGTTATTATGACGAACGGCCAAGCTGCTGCTCAGTGCGGCGGCAACCATTTCGGCCCTGGCCCTGTCTATAATGGAATCCTCTATGTGCTTTGTACTGAAGATCCCCCAGCACCGGAGCTTGCACACTTAGGGCTCTTTAATGCGAGCAACTTGAGCTTCATAAGCATGGTCGATCTGACCAAGGTAACAGGAAATCCTCCGACTGCCGATCAAATGAACATAGGTGGCGTCGCAGTTAACCCCGACGCTGGTCTCTTGGCAGTACTCTCATATGGCCCCTATGGCAGTACCGCTGTAACAAACGCTCCAGTATTTACATTTAATTTAACAACGTTCGCATACGAAGGCTCCTTTCAAGCATCTAACCATCCTACAATATACAATCAAGGTATCTGTTACTACGCCGGTCACTACTATTATTCATATGACAACCCACCGGCCGGGGGAGCCACATCAGTAAACGGCGGCGTCGCGGTGATGAATACGGATGGCACTAATACGACACAAATAATTCCGGCGACCGCGTTCGTGCATGGCGGCGAGATTGAGGGGCTAGACTTTAGGAGTGACTTTCTACGCGTGCTTTGTGGCAGATACGTCTACACGTTCCCGTTCCAGGCAACGTGGGGGCAGTAACGGAAGAAGCGCGATTAAGATTTAGAGTGACTGAGCGCAACCGCATCGTGGCTATGTCAAAAAATGAACTGAGCCGCCTCGCCGCCCGTTTTAGATTCGTGCGTCTCGTTGTATCAATGGTTATCTCAATCAGGCAAGGCATCTAAACTAATAAGGCTGTGCGTTACGACTTAGACCTTTTTCGCGCAGTGCAAAAATATCCAATAGCTAAAAAGGAATCACAGAATGACAAAGAAAGCCAAACTAACACAGAATGACAAAGAAAGCCAAACTAAAACTAAGGTCCTACTTAGGTTTTAAACTAAACGTTCTCCCAGAACTTCATACAGATGTCATACACGGGCTCCGGTAGCGGATGGCGGGAGTGTCTCCATTCGATACCAGACAGCCCGTGCGATAGAATATAGCCCGGTTTGACTGTTCCCATTCCAAAATATCGCCAAGCATCACGACGAGCGAGTACCCCGAACTGCGCATTATGGCGCTGAAGAGGTAGGCGATCGCAAGGATGGCGGACAAGTACACGAGCGAGTACGCAAATGACAATCCGGTGTTCGCTTCGATGCTGCCATCGACTATGCGCACCGACACAGCCGCCATCAAATAAAAAAGCCCGATAGTGCCTACAGACACGAGCGCGCTCGCAATGAACTTACCGACAAATATTGTCGTCTTCCTGATCGGATTTGGAAACAGGAAGTACCCCGTTTTGGATTCGTACTCGGAAACGATCGCGTCAGCACTAAAAAAGTGGTACGCAGTACGGAGAGGATTGGAACAGCTATGGAAGCAGAAACAGCGCTGCCCGTGCCCCGAAACCCAAGCATGTTCAGCGTAAACTGTGTCCGGTCTTTGGGATATTGCGAGCCGACTGCGGGGGGCGACGACGAGAAAAATGGCGACGCTCGTTATGCACTCGATTTACTATCCCTGTGTGGTCGTATTTGTGAAGAAGAGGACCGCAATCACGTAACAGAGAACGATGTGCGCCAGGCGCAGCGACTAGCCGACATGATGCGCGTGTATTGCGCATAAGTAAGCTGACGAGCAGCCAGGAACTACTCTTATATGCGATTTAACGACTAAGGATACGTCCCCGACCACGATCTACGGGTGTTACAACAGGCTTATCAGCGATGGGATGAACGGCTCCAAGTTAACGACAAAATGGCTTTCGATTTTAGCGCAGGAGCTAGAACTGCTCGGATTCGTTGATATTCATCGAAAGGGACGGGGACGCGGGCGCGGCAAAATGACAACGCTTAAGCTATAGCTCCGCTGTTTTGCTCTTTTGATTCTTTCTTTTTGAAGGACTCAAGGAAGGGGAAGTGAATGAACCATAAACGTACGCTTATAGGTGTCGTCATGGCGGCCACCGTGCTAGTCTCGCTTTTTGCTGTGGTAAGCAGTGCAGCGAGCGTGAGTGGCACAACGATGGTAAATACTGGCCCCGCCGTAAGTACTACATATTATAACGGGAAAACCAGCGTCTTTGCTGTTGACAGTAAAGGTGCCCTCTGGAACACGTCGATTTTCGGCGGTAGCGGCACATGGACCTCCCTCGGTGGAGTGTGTACCTCATCACCCGCCGCCATTTCTTGGGGTTCCACCACCCGTACCGACATCTTTGTACGAGGCAGCAACGGCGCCCTCTATTGGAAGACCTATAACAACAGTGCATGGTCCCCTTGGACCTCTCTCGGCGGGCAGATTGCTTCCGGTACAGGACCAGCGGTCTCTTCACCAGCGGCAGGTAGGTTAGACCTATTCGTAGTTGGCACTGACGGTGCTCTATGGCATCGGACGTATGCCGGCCAGTCGTGGACTGCGTGGGAAAACCTTGGCGGGAAGGTAACCGCGTCACCAGCAGCGGTAGCAGGTTGGCACACCGCAGATGTATTCGTGCGTGGTACTGATGGTGCTGTGTGGTACAAGTATTATTCAAATGGTTGGTCTGCTTGGCAATCACTAGGCGGTCAGCTCCTTGCAGGTACTGGCCCAGCAGTGAGTGGGAACTACGCCAACAGTATTACATACCTAGGCGTTCACCGGCTTGTAGTGCATGGCACCGACCACAACCTATGGCTTAAATCTGCCCCTGGCACAGGAGCAATAGGTTGGACTGCATGGGGGCGTATCGGAATGCCACCACAGGCATTATCTGCTTCCTCGCCTTCAGCCCAAATTAACGAAACTGGTCCCACAATAATTAGTGTCACCAGTACCAGCGGGAATGTGTGGTTTAGTGTACATATGAGCACCAATGGAACATTCGACAACTGGAACACATGGAACTCTGTGGGCAATGCACCATAACGTCCTCAGGGGTTGCTGATAAGAGACACTATAGAGCAACGACAGGTAAGGAACGGCTCCGTAACGTGATGGGGGCGTATTTTTCTTTTTCTATTGTCTAGCGCTTGTAATAGGGACTCTGCGAAACTCAAGTTATGGTTATCCGGTAAAACAAGCCAGCTACGGGTTTATGAACAGGGCCGGTAGCGCTTTTCTTTTACTGCTCGTTAGATCCTAGCTCATTATTTCTTTTTTTCATCTGCTTGACTGAGCTGCATTAGAATGGCGTCTTATCGTATAATTCCTCAATATCCTGGTCGTTGAACTGCAGATACACCGCCATCACGTTCAAGCTCGAATGCCCGAGCACCTGCTGCAGCCGCCTGATATCCCAGCCGTTTTGCACGCAGTGGATCGCATATGAGTACTGGAAGGATGCAGATGGACGTCTTTTCCGATGACTGAACCATAGCGCGTGATGCTAGAGGATAACCCGTTCTCGTATGCTAGCGCATATCGGTTCACCGAGACGACGAGGGCGTATGGTTTAACCCTTTCACAAATTGATCGCTTTTTAGGAATGTGATTCCGGCACAGCAATTCCGTGCACGGTGTAAAATCGTGAGCGTGTTCGCGCTTGCAGGAGCTCCTAAACACTAACTGCTGCGTCAAAATACTTGTCGGTAATGTGGTAATGTCCCGGGAATTTGTTGTTTAACGAATAATTGCGCTATTTTTTAAGGTGCCACCAACGCCGTTGCTAGGTACAAACAATCATTAAAGCGATTTTTTGATTATATTATACACGCGTTCTGAGCTTTTACAGTCTCGAAATTCATTAAAACGTTGGCAAATTTCCTTCCGTTGTATTCTATAGTCATCACTTTGAAGATTACGTTCCACAAACTCTAAGACTCCCTTCCAGTCCGTGGCTTTAGGACCTGGCGTTATCTCACCATAGTCATAGAATAACTCTTGACCGTCCAAACCAACAAACTCGTGAAGATCAAATGGAGCAAATATGATGGGCCGATCTAACAACAAAAAATCAAAATAGACGCTGGAATAATCCGTAATGAGGATATTGACACGTTTCAAAAGAGGGTAGATATCAGGCAATGCCGTATCGGAGGGCGTGAAAATTCTGCTTTTTTGATCGCCGTGCTCTGGATGTAGCGCTAGTTCAGCTCCTCGCTCATGCACTTTCATTATCAGAATTGCATCTATTCGAGTGAGCAATGCTTCTACTTCGTCAATATCGAATCCGTAATCAAAAAGCAAATTCCGCTTTCGACCAACATCTTGCCGCCGCCACGTTGGCAAGTAACAAATCACAAACGTAAAATCAACTATGCCCTTTATATTCTCAAGATACGGGCAGTTATCATCGGACCACCATGCGTCGAGCAATACGTCATTTCGTGGATATCCCGTAACGACTACATTCATATTAGATCGAAAAGCTGGAAGCTCGTCGAAGGCGGATAACATCGTTGTTCGTGACTCCTGAGACGTCGCGATGGTAAGATCATAGTGTTCAGCCTCAAAGCCAAATATGCTAGCCATTAGGCTCCTGAGGAACAGCCAGAAACGAAGCATGAGTTTATGATTTCTAAAGCGGTATTTGCTCGTTACAAGCAGTTTCTTCAGTGGGGTGCCGTGCCAGAGTTGCACTACTTTTGCTCCTCTGATCAGGCTTCGATTGACGTCCCACAACGAAGTTGAAATGATTACGCATCCGGCCCGTAACGAGTGCAAAATACCTTCTCGACTGCTTACGTGATACGCAGAATATCCGTTCTTCCTCAGCTTTTCGATGACATCCATATTGCGCGATAACCAAACGCAGGTTATATCGGGGTGGTTCTTGGTTACATAAAGAAAGAGGTATTTGGAATTGTCTGCAAATTTCTGGCCGAGTGGGGCCCCAAAAATCCACATATTCGGATCTTTGCGGAATAATCCTGACGCAAAATACTCAATATTGAAAGTAACGTTAGCAAGAGTGTGCTTCAGTTTCAAGTAAAAAATATTCATACAGCAGAAAAGCTCCATTGTTGAGCAGTAGGTCTAATCGGCATCAAGCGCCTCTTTTGAGTTCTGCGCAGGACGTTCTGCTGTCCTTTCTAACAAACATCAACATCCGTTGGATACACCCACGTTTCATCATAGCGAATCGATGCAATCGCAAGGCCGCTTTGTTGATAAAACTTCTCTACACAGTCTTCTGCATATGCTGTAGTGCTCCTAATAGTAGCCGCTTTGTCGTCGGCAGCGCGCAGCAATCGCGTAATAATCGCTCTTTTCGGTTGCTCGTTCGATGATCTTTTGAAACGGAGGCCGCTTCAGCAATAAATAGTGGATCAGAAACGCATAATTTCATTTTTTTGCTCATTAGAGCTACAGAATTCACAAGTTCCCTTTTTTCGTTTTGCAATATAACAGTTATGATCTATGTTCTTATTCACCGTGCTTGTGCTCATATCCAACGCCGATACGGCCAGCACTGATCCCAGCGAAGTTTAGTAATGCAAAAAGCACACGAGAACCAACAGTCAAATTCACGCGTCTGCAACTATAATCCGTGAGGGCAGTGCTGCACTAATCGTCGGACAAGACAGCTATCAAGACGAGGAACTGCTTTGCTGAGGTGCCTAGCACGCTTTCTAGAGGCTCAACGATTATTTGTCCGCATCTTGCTGGCTTGGTGCAGGGCGCGCGTCATTCAAGAATGCACCGACAGAATTCTTCAACGCACCCGTGAGGCCATTCGTCTGTGAGGTTCGATACGAGGCACTTCACGTAGGCATCCAGTGTTTTTTTCACGCATATTTCGTTTTCCGTGGCGGATTTGATGAACAGCACACAGAGCGAGTACAGAAACGCGATCGCAAATTGCCATCTTGATAAACTTTCAGTGACAAAATACAGCCATGAAAAGGTCAGCAAGTATCTATTCTTCGAGCAACACTGCTTACCGCGGCTGGGACGGATCACGTAACCTAAATGTTCTGGACGAAGCTTGCCGATAGCCGCACTAAGCTTTGATTCATCTCTAGGTCTAAGTGGGGACTCTTGCAGCGCTTTTTTGCGCCGAAGGTCTGGATGTCGGACTTCGGCCGCGTCGACAGCTATAATGGCAATTTTCGCTGGCAGCGCGCGACGTGCGTAATCATAATCTTCCAAACCGACAAAGAAGTGGCAAGCGTCATAATACCCGATCGAGTCCATGACTTTCTTTGAAATGAGAACCCCGTGTGTGCCAAAAGCGTCTATTCGGCACATGTCCGCACTCAAACGAACGGGACGCAGATGTCCAAAAAAGTTTTTCTTCAGCCTTTCACGCGTAAAAACCACCCAAGGCCTGTCTATATCTACCTTTTTGGGACAAAGAATGTCGCCGTCGTCAGCGTGCTTCAGCAACTCAGGTAGACAGAGATCTGACGCGACTCCGTCTTGATCTACGGGCCAAAGCCAATCGAAACCATTCTCGTGGGCAACCTTCATACCGACGTGAAAGCCGCCGGCAGAGCCCACATTGTTTTTGGTTTGGTGATAATAGGTAAATGGGTATTGTTTAGAGTGCGTGTCGAACACTCTCTTATTTTCTGCTAAGTATGTCTGATCCGAGTTATCGATAACGATGAGCCCACTTAAAGCCGGCCCTTGATTCGTAAGTGACGAGAGCAGACGCGCAAGTTCTTTTGGATCGTTATAGGCGACTGTTGCTGCGCAAACCTGCACTGTCATTTTCGCATCGTCGATTTATGGTAGACTGCGATTTATAACTGTTCGTTCTCGCCGATGACCTTGTTGGCGCAGCCCCGTGATAGTTGCCATCCTCGACCCAGAGGCACGTGCGAAGTCCGGTCATAAAAAAATGCCATTTGAGTCGCCAATGGGCCTAATCGGCATTTAGGGACTCTTTTGACGTTCTGCAGCGCACGTTACAATGCGCCTTTTGACAAACAGCATCTGCTATTTTTTCTGCCATTAATCTCGCCGTCGTTAGCTTTCCCCCAATAATATGGAACACGTTGCTCGGATCCTCGATCACCTTAAAGTCACGCGACTTCAACCGTCCATCTGGGTCGTGCCGACCTAACTCGACCGTGCCGTGTTCACCGTCTGCGAGTGCCCTCACACCAGTAAACATGCGCAGCGTAGGGCGGAGCTTTACATTTGGAAGGATGCGAGCGATTTCATTCTTCAGATATGTGTCAGCCCAAGGTTCAGGATGTGCGTCTTCCGGTCTCTGGATTGTTGTCGAAGTCGTACCCAGCCAGCCGTACCCGTTGTGTACAATGTACGCATCTGCATCCGCCGGCTCGCGCAAATGCTGGATACCTCGTGAGCAGAGCGCCTTTTGAACGATAATGGTTCCTTGGCTGTAGGTTAAGGGAATGGTCGCGTCAACGTTACTCGCCACAGTATTTACCCACGGGCCGGTTGCGTTAATTATATAGTTGGTCTTCAATTTGCCTAAGCTGGCGGATATTACGAATTCCTGTTCAATTTCGTGTATCGACCGAAGCTCTTGGTTCTCGAACAGGCTGCCTCCATTTTGCTTTGCAGAATAACAGTTCAGCCAACAAAATCGCTGTGCATTTATGTTTTTGTCGGCCGTTTCCACGGCAACGTTTAAATCTCTATTTAATTCGGGGATCTCTTTAAATACTTCATCAATATCAACTTCTTTCGCTTGAATGTGTAGCTTTTTGGCTGCTTGCAACGCAGATATTGTATATTCGCTAGTCACCCCGACGAAGTAATTCCGCACATCTCCGACTACTTCTGAAGCGATATCAGAAATAATTTCGTTCTCTTCGGCGCATTCTTGCGCGACTACTGGATCCTTCAAAACGTACCGCATCCCGCCGAGTAAGTTTTGATGAGAAGACGAAGTCGTGCCACTCGCTATGGTCCGTTTTTCGATGAGAGCGACTGAAAAGCCCCTCATCGATAAATCTCGAAAAGCGGCGGTACCGGTCGCTCCGCCACCAAATATAACTACTTCATACCTCATGCGTTCCGTGCTCGAGCTGTGTGATTCTTTGGCGAATGGCTCGTGCTTGAATTAGGTCATCATACGTGTCTATTTCACAGCGGAGCATCCCATTCGTATAAAGGACGTGCATTGCGGAGGGAAATTTAAGCAGAAGTCTATTCAGCGGTTCAGAATACCATTCAAGTTTCGCTCTCGGCTCTTTTAGCGCTTGTTTGAATTCGGTTAAGAGCTCATTGCTCAGCTTAATCATACTCGTGTACACGGCGTTGCCTGGAACTGTCTTACCAATGCTCGCGGCAGACCCATTTTTCACCACGATCTTGCAATCTTCAGGCTCTATTTCTTTTCCATCTTCGACGATGCAGGCGTTATCGTGTGGTGACTGGACCAATCTTCTCAGTAATTCAAATTCAAACAATATATCACCATCTAAGATGAGGATAGCGTCCACAGCGGGATCGACGTGTTCCAAGGCGAGTGACAAACTATACGCATTGTCGGTTTCATAAAACAATTTGTTATCGACGATAGTGACTGGTAGATTATAGTCCGACCTCTGTATGTGCTTCTGTATTAAATCGCGCTTATACCCTGCAACTATCAGGGCGCATTCAATCTCCAGTTTTGCCAAACGGCGCATCTGGTAATCGAGGATGGTCTCATCATCAAGGCATAACAAGCATTTGGGCACCTCTTCTGTCAGTGGCCGAAGTCTGGTTGACCTACCGGCTGCGAGAATTATCGCTTTCGTCCTCTGCTCACCTTTATCTGTCATTGGTCACCGGCTGATTTTTTAAGCTCGTCAACAACTCGAGGTATTCAGCGTCGTGCACTCATAGGAGAAGATTATTACCACTTAAATAGCTAAAACAAAGTGACTACTATACTCACGTTTCTTGAGTCTAATGCTCTCTATGACTTAAGTTACAAAAAGACCGGCTAATAAAACTTGTGCTATACACTTCATCGTAATACTCCTATCAAGCGCCTATTCTGTGCGTTAAAAGTTATAAATGACGTGCCTAGCTCAGTCAGTTCCGTTACTCATGTAGAGACCGCCGAGCCGATATAATTTAATCGCGCTATCAAAACGAGCTCACGTCTCGCTGTAACTTTGGGGCGAACAAAGTGAACATGGTCTCCAATCCTGAGGTCTTTAATGAATTTAAGGTACATAGAAAGTCAGCGGTAAAAACGCTTTTTTATCGTCAATAACTAAACTTGTTGATCTAGTTTCATACTGCGTTTATTCGCTGCCGCCGTAATATTTATCAAAAAGGGCATCATAAACATCGATATTTTTTTTCGCCACGCTGTGCCAATCAAAGTAGTTTTTCGCGCGTTCTCTGTTTGCGCTGAACGTTGCACCGTCTTCAAGAACGTTAATTACTGCGCTCGCAATTGCATTTGAATCCCTTGGTGGGATCAACACTCCTGCTTCAAACTGCTCGACTAGACTCGGTATCCCTTCGACGTTGGTTCCGATAAACGGTGTTCCGCACGCCATAGCTTCGATCCCCACAACCCCTAGTGCTTCAGTTAGAGACGGAAGGACAAACACATCAGCTGCGTTATAGTAAAGTGGCAATTCCTCATCGGGAACCCTGGTTTCAGCGTCCCCCGCTGGAATGAAATGAATCTTGTCCGGAATGTGTAGCTTCTGGGCTAAGAGTTGAAGGTGCGTTTTATAATATCCTTCTCCTACCAAAAGCAGTTCGGTATCGGGCAGTCTCTCGCGGATAGGTGGCATGGACTGAATCAAATAGTCCAACCCTTTCCTCTCGACCATCCCAGCGACGCACAATACGTACTTTTTGCTGGAATCCAAACCTAAGTCGTCTCTGGCTCTGTTCTTGTCGATTCTCCTGTAAACAGAGAAATCGATTCCCATTGGCGAGAGGTGAACTTTTTCTGCTCCAACCAAGCGTGAAAAGTATATTTCAGTGAGCTTATTGAGAACGAGGAAACAATCGACGCGTTTTTTTAAGGCCCTTTCGAAAAAGAAGACTTTTAACAAGTACGACGCCAAATAGTTGTACCTCACCCTTTCCGGAGTTTCCAAAAAGAGCTGCAGGAGCGGCCTCTCTTCGTAGCACTGGACCAATACCGGAGTTTTTTTGATAGAAATAGATGCAAAAACAGTTGTCCACGTAAATGCCGAGTGCAAGTGCACAAGCGAATGCTGTTTTTTCACTTCGACGCGCAATTCCCGCAATAATGGCCAGGAAACCTCGCCGAGGTTGATTCGATCGGATCCCATGCGTTGTGCGGGGAAGAATCGATAAAGTATGTTGTTGTCCTTAGTTACAAATTCTTTGTCTAACCGCCTTTCGATGCTCCAACACTCTAGATCGTATCTGTCCGTGCTCTTTGCGATCTGTTGAGCGAGTCGAACGTGCCACCCCCCACCGTAAGGAAGCTCGTTGATTTCTTTTTTTACTTGAAAGCCGGGTAAAAAAGAAGAAAAAGAATGCGTATTGGCTAATATAACTTTTTCTTTCATCGCCGCGCACTCCTCTCGATTGACAAAGAGTCCTTACTCTTTTGACTATAGAATGGACTCGTATGCGTTTATGGTCTTTTGAACGGTTGTTTCCCAGCTAAATCTATGTGCTTGTTTAGAGCCTTTGGATCGTAAACTTTCACGCAAACTCTCGTTATTTATTATCTCGAGAATGTTTCCTGAGATATCTTCCGAGTTTAGTGGATCGTTTATGTATAGTCCCGCATCTCCTGCAATTTCTCTCAGCGAACTGTTGTCTGAGAGCACGACTGGAGCGTTACACGCCATGGCTTCAAGAGGTGGGAGTCCAAACCCTTCATACAACGACGGGAAGATCAAAGCAGTCGCTGCCCCGTAAAGTCTTGGTAGGTCTTCGTACGCTACGTATCCGAGCACAGTTATCCGTCTCTGCGCTTCCTTTTTGACGTGACTCGGAAGGTCGCGCGAATTGACGTAGGCGCGTATCTTCTTCTCGCTAATCGGTCCAACCAGCACCAAATCCTCAGGTATTTCTTGAAAAACGCTCACATACGCTCTAATGAGGGTTTTTAGGTTCTTTCTGGGGCCATCGTCGCCAACGCAGAGCAAATAACGACGTCGCAAGTTATACTGATGCACAATTTGACTGTAATCGCTATGAGGATGAAAAAAAGACGTGTCGACCCCTAAATGAATAACTTTAAGCTTATCTTTGCGAACTCCGAATTTTGCGATCAAATCTGTCATCGTAGAATAGCTGTCTGCAATGACTAAATCACAGTTTTCGATCAGCTTTGGGAGCACGATCGCAAAATCAAACCGCATTATGCGATCGGGCACGACTCGCGTATAGCATGCCGGCAGCATAACCGGTGCAATATCGTGAATGGTGAGCACTTTTTTTGCTGGTAGGTTTCGGTGTCGGAAGAGAAATGGTCCGAGATTATCTACATTATGTATAAGAGAGGTCGACTCATCCTTTATCAGACGCTTCAACAACAGACTGCCCAAAAAAACCTTTGTGTTTTGTCGGTTTAAGGCAAAATGGTGCAAGACTTTCACATCAACGTCTCGCGCTCGCAAGCCCGCTATCAGGTGTCTGTTTAGCGTCCACTCCCCAGTTTGGCCTGTCGGTGGTATGATAGCTACTCTCATAAGCTTCTTAATCTACTCCACATCGTGCTGCCCCCCTATTAAATTGCTTTGTTGCGATCAACGCAACGACGGTTCCGGCTCATCTGAAAAGGGGTACTGCAACGCACACGCTGAGCGAGAAAATCGCGACGATCTCAGTCATTACATTGCTTGTCAGGCAGCGCCCGGTGGCTGTAGTGCGGTAAGCGTTTTAGTGGGCCTCTTCTTAAACTTCTTCAGTCGCAACAATCTTCACATCGGTACGTGTAAGGGCCCTCGCTGAGGCGCACGACGTGGCAAGGGCTGCCCATGAGTTGTCCGTTCTTTGTTGAGCGGGGCACTTCGACCGGGGCTGATCCAGAGTGGGTGTCCAATGGTCCCGTTTACTTCCGTGAGCTCCTTGACGTGTTGTAATCGACAACCGATCTCATTTGGTGAGTCTTCAGACGGAAGCTGCGCTTGACGCGCAATAAACTACCAATAAGCCTTTCAGATTGACGTGTTTACAAGCAAACAGCAAACTTTATGTCGGGTCAACACACGGTACGCATAGCAGGCGCTATAACATTGTCCTCCACCGAGCAGAACCCAATGGATATGACGGAACTCGACGCGATGACTCACGGCGCAGCCTCCTTGACGGTCATGGTTGGCATTCCGTGCTACAACGAAGAGGTAGCGATAGGCAGCCTCGTGCTGCGCGTCTCCCGGTACGCGGACCAAGTCGTCGTGCTTGATGACGGGTCCACCGACAAGACCGCCGAGGTCGCGCGCTTGGCTGGCGCGCACGTGCTCGTTCACGACGCCAACATAGGTAAGGGCGCCGCCTTGCGCGATCTCTTCGCGTACGCGACGCAATCCGGCTTTGGCATCATCGTCATTATCGATGGCGACGGTCAGCACGACCCCGATGACATTCCGAAGCTGCTCGACCCGCTTCTGCGCGACGAGGCCGACGTGGTCAACGGAAGTCGTTACCTGGACGGAAAGGCGGGAAGCACCCCGCGCTACCGCCGGTTCGGACAGGTCGTTCTCGACAGGGTGATCCATTGGGGGCTCAGCGGGGACGCCACCTTCACCGACACGCAGAGCGGTTTTCGCGCGTTCTCGATCAAGACCGCCCCGTTTTTCACGTTTAACTCCGACAAGCTGACGATCGACAGTGAGATGCTCATGGACGCGGCTAACGCGCAACTGCGGATAAAGGAAGTGAACGTCGGCGTCCGCTACGACGTGGGGCGCTCCTCCAAGCATCCGGTGAGTCACGGACTGCAGGTGCTTACGGGGGTGATGCGTAGCATTGAGTTCAACTCGCCGTTGCTCGCGTTCACCGTTCCTGGTTTAATCCTTGTCGCAGTGGCGGTCGGGCTCGCCTTTTTTATCATTCAAGCCTATTCCGTCGTTGGATACGTCGTATTAGGTCCAACGCTGCTGATGCTGCTTCTCGCGGTAGTAGGGACGTTTTTAGTGCTTACGGGGATCATCCTCCACTCCATGTCTGCGCTCATTGATTCACGGGCCGAAAGGCGTGGCGGATCACGATAAGTTTTCAGTCGAGCACTTGCCAGCGCTTTCTTGCCACAGGCAGGCTCGCGACGGCAGAGCAACTCGAAGCGGCCGCCGGCTCCCACTTGCGACGCTCCAATTACCCATCTGCCATCTCGCGCTCATCGAACAATCACGAGTTGTTCTGAGCGCTGACACAAAATCAAAGCGCGATCACACAAGAAACGACAAAGCTTTAAAGACTGCACGAGAAAACGCGAACGCATAATCGGTGAAATGCCGACAACCGCGCTGAAACGACTACAGCTAAGTGCGGGGCGTGCACGTTGAGCCCGGGACCCCACGTTGTCCCGCTGGCTATCCGAGGTGTCAATAGCTATATATCGCTGCTATTCGTGGCCTAGACCGACTGTCGCCTACGTGGAGCAGCCAAACAAATAAGGAGCATCGGCAGAAGTTACGTGACACAAAGCAATCCAAGCCCTAGCGACAAAGCGGACCGCAAACGCTTTTAAATTACGCCGTTATACTTCGATTTAGCTCTTAGTTTGAGTGGGGTGCCCGCCTTCTTTTTTTGCATCGTTCTGGTCTCTTTCATTCGCTGGCCTGAAGACCAGTCTGGGGAGTCTGCGCGCATGCTGAGTCTAGCTCACCCGCTCGCCCCTACACGTCTCAACGGATAGGACGATGAACTGCAACTCCACTTTTCGCTCATAACGGCCAGACCACGTGGCTGACGCGCACGATCTGGGCGTCATGAAAGACAACGAAACGTTCTGGATGGCGCACGTGAGCTGTCCAACAGAGCAGCAGCCGCTAAGCACGCGAGCTCATGCTGTGACGTTCACCCAGAGGTGCGTGTCGCGATATGGTTCGGCGGTTTGTGCGTTCGCGTAAAGGGCAAAATCAAGTTTCACGTTGTTCCCCGGTTGACTTAGTACGAGGTCTATCTGCTTTTCCCATTGCTGGCCGTCGGGGACGGTCACCTGTTCAGAGTAAACGGTGCTGCGCTGTGTACTGTTGTTCGCAGAGACGACCAGCTTATAGGTGACGTCGCGCGCCTCGTGGTTGGTAATACCTACCGTTATAGGACTGGGAACGCCTACCTTGAAGTCGGTGGTGTAGTTGCCGAGCGTCCCATTAGCGCCGAGAAGGTAGAACTCAGTAAAGTGCTCGCTGGGCTTCGGTATAACCAAGGCATAACTCGCAACGGCGACCGACGCTATGATAGCGATAACGAGTGCGATCGAGAGCGTTCGATCGAACGTGCTTCCTACAAGCGCCGCTCCTGGGCCGTCCGAATGATGCCGCACAGGCCAATTGACAGCGAAGCGCTGTTCTGATTGGAGTTGATGCCGACGAATGGTCGCGATTATGACACACACCAGCGTAAAAACGACGAGGAGGACAAGTGTCGGACCCAGTCGGATGCCCCATCGGGTATAGTTGAGGCCTATTTCAAGGAGCGGCACGATTACAATACTGAGACCAAAAGAGAGCCCCAGCCTGACACCGTCTTTTAGCGTCTCTTTTTGGGGAAACAGCGCCGCTACGAATGCGTACCCCGGGACAAAAAGAACGGCTATCGCGCCAATGATGGGGCGAGCGACCGTTACGCTGAACGCCGGAACACTAGCGACCACAAGCGCTGCAAGCGCGAAACCAAACACGAGGATAAGGTCTGCGAAGGTTCTAATAGGCTTCATTTGCTCTTTCACTGCCTATGTGCTATAGTGCGGAAGACCTCGCTTGATTGGGGGGGCCTGTTTACTGCATGCGTCGCGAATGCTTTATATGTTTAGTACAACGCTCGAGCGTAGCTCTGATAGTGACTTATCGAGGTGCTAAAGCGCTTCTAATGTGCGTGGTGGCGCACAACCTTCTGCTTGCCTAATGGTCAGTGCAAACGAGAGTGTGGGCGGTTCGCGGTCACTGTGTACTATTATTTCGCGGTGACGACCTGAACGGTACCGGCGTCGTAGATCACGTTTTGGGTAGCTTCAATGGATTCGTAGTGCTGTGCTCCGAGCTTAGCTACCGGGCCCGTGCTCGCAATGTATGGATTATTGGCAATCTCGAGCCGCAGCACCCAACTGCTGTTGTTATTGGAAAAATTAGTGATGGCAATTAAGGGCGGGAACACGGTGACGTTCGACACGTTGTATTGATATTTAAAGATCGGGGCATAGGCAAGGTCCGTCTGTACCAGCCGCCCATTCGTCTTATTTGCGATCGTTTGTGCAGCGGCCACTTCTGATGGGAGGAGCGCAATCCGAGGGACTTGGTCCCATGGCAATTCGCTCGCAACTTTTGTATTTGGGTGCGTTACGCTAATAAAGCCCAGGACAAGCACTGCCGAAAAAATCACAGCAATACCTTTTCGCGGATTTACTAGAGAGCCGAGCGTCAGAATGCCAACTGCTGCAGGAATCACCATGAACACCTGGAGATACACGATCCATCGTTCGGGCTGGGAGATACCTGGGCCAAAAAAATAGGTACCCACAGTAACGGCCAATATGACAGCTGACGCGCCAATCCACGCGACTGTGAGCGCTTTTTTTCGTGTTGCGCTCAGAACGTACAGAAATCCAAACGTGGCAAAGAAGATGAGGATCAGCACGGGCAAATCAGACCAGATCGGAAGTGCTGAGGGCGGCAGGCGAAGGGCCGCTGCCGCTGCCGCCCCCGCTGAGGACGCGGCGGCTGCTGGCGATGCTAGTGCGGTCGATGGCGAGACGCCTCCACGCACGGCCGCTATAGCCCTGCTCAAAGCTGAACCGCCGGTAAACGTCCAATAGCTTATGATGCTCGCGCCAAATAATACCACCAAGAGCGCGAGGGATCGCAAATGTAGAGAGAGAGCCTTCACATCTTGTATCTCGTGTCGGACGTCCGTTACGCCGAGTATCTTGCTGATGAATGCAAACGAGCCTATGACGATGATGAGTACCAAAGCGGTATAGAGCGACGTCCCTTCGTGTGTAAGGAGTATGCCCGCAAACAGGACGACGAGGAGGACCGTATAACTTACCATATCATCTCGCGGAACGAGGAATAACGCAGTGACCACGACGAGTGTCAGCACGATGCCGAGCGTCTCCGGCGTGATGGCGATGCCCCACAGCAGGAACTGATTGGCGATCACGAGCAGAAGAGCTGCTAGCAGGCCGCTGCGCACATTTAATACTGCCCTGCCGATGAGGAAAATGAAAACCACGCTAATACATTCAATGATGCCGACGAAAAAGTAGCTGTTATACACGCTGAGTCCGGTGATTAACGATAAAGCCGCTACCAACATGTGCATAATCGGCATACTCGGGTACTCGAGGAGGTCATACGGGGCAGTGTGCGCGGGGATGTAACCGTGGTCGAGTACGTACTGAATAAAGCCGACATGATAGTACGGGTCGACCGATATCGCGCTAGGGAACTCAAAATACGCGCTTGCTCGGATAAGCACACCCAAGATAATAATCTTGAGCAGCACGCTGGGAACGTGCCGAGAATTTGTGGTAATCGCGATCTCTAATGCGATGAGCGCTGCCAAAACAGAGGCCAGAACGAGAAAAAGCACCGGACGCGAATAAACGGCCGTGCTGAGCACGACGACGCTTACGCTCGCAAAACAGACAAAAACGATGTTAACAATCTTATGGGCCCGGCTTTCTGCTTCTGCGCTCAGACGCATCACAGATACGGCGGCTTTTGATGTGAGTCTTTTGCGCAGTCCAATATAAAGGGCACAGGCAGCGAATAAGGCAAGGAACGTGACCAAGACGTAGTATGAGTTGAACGTCAAGAGGTTGACGACACACACTGTGGCGGATACGATCAAGCCAATGGTCGCTAAATACGTTCGTGTCACCGAATCCAACGAGCGTGCTAGGCCCTCGTAAAATGATCGGGGAACGCTCATGTGTTGAATACTCCTCGCCGTTTCCTCTCCGAACGGTGTACGCTACGATCGCCGTTCACCGCTCAGTGACGCAAGCGTAGACCTGCTCCAACTTTCTGATCATTGCTAGGTCACTGTACTTACTTGACTCTTTTCGTGCTGCCGCGCCGAGTTTCGCCCGGAGGTCGGCGTCTTCAATCAGCCGCTTGCAGCAGCTATAGATCTCCTCTTCTGTTTCTACCAGTAGCCCCGAAACTCCGTGTTCGAGATACTCGTTTAACGGGCGCACGTTTGATGCGATAATAGCTTTACCCGACGCCATAGCTTCAAGCGCAACAATCGTGCCGGTGTCATAAAGCGATGGAATGACGATGATATCGCATCTGCGATAAAAGGGAGGCGTTTCGGCCGGACGTCCTAGGTAAGAGAAATTAGGCAGGGCACGCATTCGACTCAAGACGTTATTCGCGTACCGCACGTCGTGCGTGGGCCCAGCAAATGTGACTTGTACGAAGTCGTATTCTCGCAGTATCTTGCTCAGTGGTTCAACGAGTCGGTGCACGCCTTTCTCCCGATCGAAACGACCGATATAGCCGATCGTCAACGTATGGTCCGCATCCTCGCGCGAGACGTATTCATAAAACTGTTCGAGCCGCACGCCGAGAGGGACGACCCAAATATCGTCTTCCGGAATTCCCACTTCGACCAAGACGGCTTTTTCCAACTCTGTGTATGCGTACACTGCGTCGATCGATCTAAGCAACTTAAAAAAAACGGTTCTCCAAGCAGCATTACTCTTCAGAAGAGCGTAGCCCTCTTGCGAGAGGTCCGAGCGAGTCACCAACCGTGTGCGATTGACTCTCTTGAACAAACAGCCGAGGACACACGAGTAGGATGTTAGTCCGTGGATGTGTGTGATGTCGTACGGTTTGAATACCGCTGAGTTTGGGCGATAGATAACAGCGGGCTGTGAGGTGCCCAGAGGGATTTTGCAGCTATGCGTGTGAAAGATCTTAACTCCACGGAGGTGTTTTTCGGCGTCCTGAAAAAAGCGCGCGCCGCGTCGATTCGACTCATCGTCGTAGCGAGAGGTGACAACAGTAACGTCATATCCCCTTCGGTGTTGCAGGTCTACGATCTGCTGCTGATCACGTTGGTATCGCGCATCAAACACGTTGATCAAGTGAAGCACCGACCAGCGATCCCGCGGTGACCCGTCCTTGCTGTCGCTATCCATGTGCCGCCTGCTTCCAAAGCTCGAAGATGCACCTCGCGTAAACATGGTTGTTTAACGTGGTAACTGCGCGCGTCCGCGCCTCCTTGCTTAGGGTTTCACGCAGTTGCGTATCCACAATCAACTGTGAAATCGCCTGAACTATCGCAGCCGGGTCGTTGGGCTGAATAAGCAACCCGGCCTGGTCCATAATTGTGGGGATTCCTCCGACTGCTGTCCCTATGACGGCCTTGCCGCATGCCATTGCTTCTATCAGCGAGTTTGGAGAGCGATCGCTGCTCCCCGCGTCGCACAGTTTGGAAGGCACGACAACGATATCACAGAGATTGTAAAGATACGGCATGCATTCATCGTCCAGCGACGAATATGCATAAACGTTTTTCATTTCGTTGAACTGCGACTCGTGCTGCAAAAAAATAGATCCTTGCGACGGGATTAAGAAGATAGCCTCGCCTGGATTCGTGAACGTGAGGATTGCCTGCGCCATGAACTCCGCTCCTTTATACTCACTAAACTCCCCCACGAAGAGAATCATGCTCGCACGTAAGTCGTTCGCCGAAAGGCCTAGCAATTTCGCTAGTTGCTCGCTCTTCGGGCGAGGCTGAAAATCGACCGTATTCGTACCGTGCGGAATGACGTGTATGCGTTCAGGTGAGCAGCCCATCCTCAGCAAGTACTCCTTAGCCGGTTCAGATTCGGCAACCAGCACACCCGCGTTCCTGTGCGTGGCGACTACAAAGAGCCGTTTCACGCCTGCAAGGTAGCGCAATACTATGCTCGCAAACGTCCTTTCACGATTCTCTTCCACGATAAGCACCGGGTTTGTTCGGACGATCTTAGATAACAGGTAAAGGATAAGCGAGAGGAGCGTTTCTGAGCCGAGCAATATGATGAAATCGGGGCGGTAGCGCAGATAATCTATGACAGCGCTTAAAAGGTGTTGCTTATTCATCAAACGCGCGTACTGCTCGCACTGCGTCCACGGATAGTTCCCATAAATGCCGCGCGAGTAGAACCGAACTTCCCCCAACGAGTCCGACAGCTCGTGAACAAAGTCCAACATCCATCGATATATGTACGGAGTATAGACAGCAGCCTTGACCGAGTTCATGTTGCTGTTCATAAGCGTCTCATTCACGGTTTAAATGATATCAGTGAAGATTATACTTCCCTTTTTGCGCGCCGCGAACTCAAGCTAGGTTTCACGCACGTCTCAAGCTTACCTTCCTTCTGTCTCGAGAAGATCGAGGTTTACGCAGATGCGGCAACCAGAAGATGCAATTCCCTCACCCGAGGCGATGAGAGGTCTGAAAGCGTTTCGTGCGCATCAATAAGCTCAAATCCCAACGCTGATCTCGAATTATCTTTCGACACGTGCTGGCGCAAGCCCTTGGCGCAAGTCAGGGCGACAGCTTCCGCGCGCCACTGGCGTCGCTCCTAGCTCCCGATTTGAGGTTCAATACATTAATTATCGGAGAAAGCCATTTCAGCAGTTGCATCGCAAAAATTCACTAACGCCCTCTTTTGCGTTACTCAAGAGCCTGATCGGAGACCGCACTTCGGATGAGAATAGATGACGCATCAAAAAAAGCAAGAAAAACCAAAGCAATCCTCTTACCGGCGCAACATTAGATTGCGGGCCCCTTTGCAGGCGTAGCTCATTGAGCAAACCGAGGCGTTTATATGATACTACATAATAAAGGACTTCGTCGATCCTCTAAGCCGCTAGTCCCAAGCAGAGGGTCAGCCTAATGAGGCCCCATTGGGGGCAGACGCCGAACCATATTATCCCGTGATTGCGATGGGATGCTATTGAATCCGGAGCGCCGAGACGTAATCAGCAGAACACGGAGTCGCGCCAATTCGCAAGATCGTTTTATGATGTGACTCTGAAGAGATTCAATGCAAACGATTATCCTTGCAGCAGGTAAAGGTAGCAGATTGGGCAGAGAAACGCCTAAAGCCGTGCTCGAAATAGCCAAAGACACTACGATACTCGACTTCCAGCTTCGTAATTTGTCCACAATATCTTCTGTCGAAGAGCTTGTAGTAGTCGTTGGATTTAGAAGCGAGTTAATCAGCCAGAAATATCCCGACCTCTCGTTCGTTTACAATGACCGTTATGATCGAACGAATACTGCTGCAAGCTTGCTGCTAGCGCTCGAAAAAACGAACGGGGACGATATTCTATGGCTTAACGGCGATGTAGTGTTTGATGGGGACATCCTGCGTTTAATTCAAAAAAATCCTGGCCACAATTTAGTCTTTGTGAAGCGCGGTTCCTGTGGGGCGGAGGAGGTCAAATACTCTGTGGATCGAGATGGTGCTATACTCAACATCTCAAAAACTGTTTGCAACGCGTTAGGTGAAGCAGTGGGAATCAATTTCATCAAAAAGCAAGATTTGCCGACTTTCATTGCATGTCTAACCGAGTGCACACCTGCCGATTTTTTTGAAAAAGCTGTAGAGTTGGCGATTGAACGCGGTGTCCGTTTTTTCCCAGTAGACATTGGCGATGATTTCTGCACAGAAATCGACTTCGAGGAAGATTTAAACACGGTAAAAGAACATTTCAGCGAGCAAAGCACATGACAAAAGTCGCGGTGGTAGGGCCAGGGAGTTTTGGAACCGCTCTTGCTCAGGCAATCTCACGCAACGTTTCTCACGTGTATCTATTCGGGAGGAACGAAGAAATCATTAGTTCAATTAATGAGCGTCACGTTAATCGCAAATACTACCCTCTGACGGAATTAAACTCAAATATTACGGCGTCAAGTCTCTTCGATAGCGACAGACTAGAAACAACCGATCTGGTCATATTCTCTGTTCCGTCCGGAGTCACCAGAAAAGTGGCAAAATCTCTTCGTACACATTTGAGAGGAAAACTAATCGTCTCTGCAGCAAAGGGCATTGAATACCCCTCCTTAAAGCTCATGTCAGAAGTTATACGGGCGGAGACCGGTAACAAGAGGGTTTCTAGTCTTTCGGGAGCGACCTTTGCCGATGAATTGATGCGAGGCTATTGCTCCGGTGCAACTTTCGGGATCAATGAGCCCGCGTGCAAGGAGACGTTCCTTGATGTGTTTAGGCGTCCTAATTTCTTGCTCGATTTCTCCGACGATGTACAAGGAGTCGAACTGTGCGGCGTGCTAAAGAACGTCTATGCAATTGCAACGGGCATTTTCGATTCCGTATTGACCAGCAACAACGAACATTACGCATTTATGACGCTATGCTTTAAGGAGATGCGACGTGTTCTGCAGGAATTTAGTAACGACCAAGAACTGACGCACAAGTTCTGTGCGTTTGGCGATCTGAATTTGACTGCAAACGTTGATAAAAGCAGAAATCGCACTTTAGGCCTATTGACCGGTAGACTTTTGATAAGTGCGCAGGAGACCGGCTCCAGCATCGTTTTCGAGGGCTTGAGTTCAGTCCGAGCTCTAAAGGAAAAATGTAGCCTCTCGCACGTGGACACACCAATAATTGACTTCGTAAATGCAGCTCTACAGGATCCCAGTTGCGCACAAAGCCAAATCAATGACATATTCTACGAAGTTGCTTAAGATCGCCAAATGGTTCCTGATACGATCAATTTGTTCCTTTCTCGTAAGCCCCACGCTAAGGTTCTCTCGCCCCGTGACGTTCGGGTGTTGGTACACGTCCACCAGGCACCCCCCTCGCCCTTTTCTTTTCCCGCATAGCGGGGCCGCGACACTCGAGCTCACTGAGATAATAGCTCAGCAGTTGCGAGCTCATCAGTTCGCCTTTATTGCTGTAGTTGAGGGTTGTACAGAGTGAACGATCCACCGATAGCGAGCTCTGCTTCAGCTTGTCTGTTATCTTACGATCTGCGTGGGAAGCTCTAAGACTTAGAGACCGATTCACACGTGCCGGATAATCATATATCTTGTCTGTCAGCTCTTTCGCATTCGCACCCCGTACTGTGCAATGTGGCTGCGGCACCGGTTTACCGTGCAAGGCACCGGTTTACCGTGCAAGTATGTGCCTACCTCGAGAGCAAACCGAGTATAACCCGCGTCGCTGACATTGTTGTTCATTTGGAGACCAGACCACTTCGGACGCCAGCACGTCTCCGGATAAAACGACCGACTCGCACGGTCTTCGAGCTTCGCTCACGTGCCCGGCCCATGCGGCGGAAAGGTACTCGTCAGAACCTGAGAAAAGTGTTTCTTTACTTACTCGACGGGAAAATCCTTCCCGACCAGCATAAGTGGTTCAAAGATGAAGCGGGGGCAGTAATGGCTAAATATGCAGAGCGCGATTTTGTGACGGCGGCTCTCAATAATGTTACCACGCAGGAGACCGCAAAAGGAGGGTTTCTGATAGGAAGGCTTAGCCGCGCGATGCAAAGCTTGATGGCGTTCGTAAGAACGAATCATACAGCTTGGGTCATTATGAGCGTTTTTGGAGATCTCTTGTGGTTAGCGACGACGATCTTGCCAAAGGACAAGGGCGTGTGGATTTTCGGAGCATGGTCCGGTGAAGCATATGCGGATAACAGCAAATACCTGTTTGAATATGTGAACCGCAATCATCACACGATCAAGGCTGTGTGGCTCACGAAAAACAAAGCGGCGTACGATCTGGTTAGAAACCGTGGTTATGAAGTTCATTTGGTGAACAGCATCCACGGTTTCTTGTTGCGGGTGATCTCTGGCGTCTGGGTCACATCGACGGGGATCCTCGACTTTAACTCGTATCACACCTGGCCTATTGGGCGGGTCAAAATCGTTCAGCTTGAGCACGGCACCCCTCTAAAGAAGATAGGATATGATGATCCCCTCTATATCGTTTTCAGCAAAGGACCGAACCTCGCCCGATTGCATGTGCTTCCGCTTAACGGACGAGTGTGCCAAGATGATCTGTATATCGCGGCTTCAGAAGAGGTGCGATCCAAGATAGCGACAGCTTTTCGAGTTTCGCCTCAAAGGATAAAAATAACGGGCTACCCACGAGCAGATGCTCTACTCACTCGAGACAAACCAAAAGTCCCAATGACGGATTTGCTGCACACTTTAAAGGAGACTTTCACGCTAGCAATATACATGCCGACGCATAGACAAGGAGGAAAAACAAGTCTCGCTTTTTTACTGAACGACTTGAAGGCTGTCAATTCAAGATTAGCTGAACTGCGCGTCATCCTATTGGTCAAATTACATTTTTCCCACTTAGGCGAGCTGCGCTTGTTAGACCGCAGTCTCAGCAATGTGCTTTTTGTGAAAGATGAAGATATCAATCAAGATATCTACGCTATTCTATCCGAAACGGACCTGTTGATTACGGATTATTCCAGTGTATATTTTGATTACTTACTTTTAAACAAGCCGATCATATTTGCCCCATTTGACATCGACAGCTATACCGCGAACGAGCGGCCGCTGTACTATAACTACGCTGACGTAACTCCTGGTCCGAAAGCGCGGAACTGGGACGAAGTCATCGAATGTATCGAAGCAATTGTGCGAGAAAGCGAGGTGTACGAAGAGCAAAGGCTGAAAGTGGGCAGCACATTCAATGCCTACCACGACGGAAACAGCAGCCAGCGAGTCTATCAAGCAATCGTGGCAGAATTATTCCCCCATAGCGGTAGTCATTACAGCTGATTCGCTCAGAGTGCTCGCGGAAGAAGTTTTGGGGAGACTTGAAACATCGCACAGCTAGCCACGCGGATAGCTGTTGCCGATGACACTTTAGCCTGAGATCGATCAAATTGTCATTGAATTTGCCGAGTTTGAAATATATGTCATAGAATCCGGCCGGGACATCTTCGATGATAGGGGTAAAGGGTATCACGCAGACCTTGTGATTGCACTCGCATTAGCCGTATGGGCTGCAGATTATGACGGTTATTCGGGCGGGCCTATGGTTTGGTAATTTAGAGAATACGAATAGTTAAGCCAAAGATCATCACTTGCACAATTGTATGTAGTTGAAGCCAAGGTTTTCTCATGATTGTGCCACAATCAAACTTCTGTAGACCTTGCAGCGCACCAAAAACGAGCGCGTGCAACATTTTGTATTAAGTATGGCGCCGCATATTCAACAGTGCGACGTGTTGGAAAGTGACTTTATTTGTCAATGAGCTGGAGAAACCCCTCTTATTGCCAGTGTGTCCCAAGCTGTATAGTCTATAAATCTATATCCGTTGTCTATTAACAGTCGTCGACATTCCAAGTTATCATTACGCGAAAGATGCCTAAATTCGTAATTGATAATTTCAGGGAATTCAAGCTCATCGAAAAACATCTTTATGATCTCATAATCATAACCTTCTGTGTCGACTTGCAGCAAGGTGATATGATTAATCTTATGCTTTTGTAATAATGATCTTATGGTTAATGTAGGGACTTGAACTTCTTGTATAAATTGATTAAATTCTCTAAGATGGTTTTTATCGAAACTTGCCCACCCATGCGCATAATCTGGCACGTTAGCGTTTGGTTTTACCCGAAAAAGAGTTTGAGTACCGTTTTCGGTTGCGATCGCAACGTTTTCAAATGAAAGCTGGGATTCACTTACGTAATTTTTCTTAAGTTGCTCAAACATATCCGGTAACGGCTCCACGAGCAACCCAACTAAATGATGCTTGAGAATCAAATCATGTAATGGATCCCACCGAACTCCATCATTAGCACCTATCTGAACAAAACTAAAAGGCGCACTTGATACCAAATAGTAAAATATAACAAATTCAAGAACATTAAAAGGATCTTCGATCAGATCTTCGATCTTGATCGGTCGGTATCGTACAATATCAATTCCGAATTTATTAGCAATTGATTTTATCTGTGTATATATAGACGTCAAAACGCACATGTGAGCTACTACTTTTAAATTATAACAAAATCTTCTCTTTTAATATCAAATTTTGCTCAACGTGCAGGTATTCATTCCAAAAGTGATCTAGAGAGCGAACTCACGGCACGTAGCATCCGCTTAGATCCAAGTAGTAGGTACAACAAGTTTCTTTTTTCAAGCGGATTGCACATAATTGCCCGCAAGAAACAACGTAAACCTGCTTCTGTTTGGCCTGTAGAGTAGAGTTTAAACGCCATATGGCCATAAATAAGTGCCTTGGTCTTTCGTGTTATTTCGTCATCGTATTGCTGCATCGCATCTTCCTCTATTGAACAATATTCCTCAGCGGCTATGCGTTGTCGTTTTAATGCTACAGGGCCCGTACCCACATACGTGTTGGCACCGTGAAGTCGATATTTAGCTAGCGGTTCAGCTATGTAGTGAAACTGGTATTGTCGTGCCAGGTCCTGGAAAAACTTCTTATCAGGTAGGGCGAGTATTGCTTCATCATATCTAACGTCGCCTAAGTTCCGCTTTTTGTAGAGCACGGTCGAATGAAAGATGTAATTTACCGGTAAGAGCTCTTGCCAAAGATCCCCACTCTTTTTTTTCGAAACCGCTCCGTAGTATTCACTGTAGCTTTTTCCGATAGATCGTCCTGCGTGATCAATGAGCCCCCCTTCGGACCAAACGATTAAATCCTCGTCGCGTTCAAGAACCGCAAGTTGCTTCGTAAGTTTATCAGGTACCCAGACGTCATCCGAATCTATGTTGGCGACAAACTTCCCTTTTGCCGCTTCGATGCCATCGTTACATGCACCCGAAATGCCCATATTACGCTCTTGAAATATTACGCGAATTCGGGGATCCTGCTGCGCATAGCGGTCAATAATCTTCCTCGTCTCGTCCGTTGAGGCACCATCCACAATGATGAGTTCGAGGTCTTCGAAATCCTGCCCTAAAACACTCTCGATGGCCTCGGCGATGAACCGTTCCTGATTCCACGTACCCATGTAAACGCTAACTAGCGGCATGATCATCCACCATTACGGCGCAGCCGATTCTTCTTCTGATTCGGCTGCTCTCGCGCTGTCGATGGTCTGGTTCTTCAACGTGCCCGCCCCGAGATCGGCGGCAACTTGTACAGTAACGACGAGCGAGAATACGGAGAGTGTTAAGAGCGTTACCAACAGAATTAAAAGTGCCTTGTTAACGCGCATAATAACCTCTTAAAACGTTCTTAGACATCAAATAAGTGAGACTAGATATGATAAAGGCTGCGATTGAAACTGATAGTGAGCGATATTCGCTCGCTATTCAAACAACTAAATCCTCTAGTGCATCCAACAATGCTTTACGCTTGAGTATCGCAACGATTATGCACTAACGATCTGTTCTACAGAGTATGCAACCGATCTGCACGCACAAAATAAGCGTCCAACGTTCAGAACTGTCGCACGCGTATCCGATTATAAGATTATCGCGTGAGTTTCCCCGACTAGCCGGTACTGCAGCGACGATTTACGGTGGCTTTCATAACCTTAATAGCTCAATATAACTGAAAGGTAGTGTGCGATTTCTATGACACCGCCTTGGCAGGCCCGTCTTGAATCGCCCCCCAAGCAGTGCTAGTCGCGCGCAAGCTCTGCGCATCATTGACGCTCGCACTTCAAGAGTGGCCTTTCCCCATTGGACTATCAGTCTCCTCTATGCCTTTCTCGGATGAAGGCGATGACAATGAGGTGGGCTGTAATTCTCTCGACACACAACGACACGTTTTTCAACATTCGCGGAGTAGGGCATTACGGTTGATGGTGGCCTCGTTCGAGCGCTTTTGACCGGTACCGAGCTAGAACAGCACAAGCCTATGAAAATTGCGTTTATCGACGTCTACAATAGGATCCCTATTAATAGCGGCGGCGATTGGTGGACGTTCCAGCTGTTAACAGATCTAGCGCGAAACAATTGCGTTAGCATGTATTATACGACTGAAAAGAGCTCAGAGGGGGGTTATCTACCTAAGGACATAAGCTTTGACACGCACGTTCTGCCCTCACGGGTCAAATGGAGCCGCGTGTCGACGCGGCTCAACGTCATTAGGCCCGACACGTTGTGGGACAAAGCACCGATTCGCGATATCGAAGCAGATTGCGTTTTCACGTTGGTCTACGGGTATCAAATGGCCACCTACATCGCCAAAAGAAACGGCGCGCCCCTTGTCCTCGTCATGCAAAACGTTGAATGGGAGTACGCAAAGAGCATACATTCGCCCTGGCATCTCCCACTTCGCATACTCGAAAACTGGACTCTCAACAGGGTCGACGCCGTCATTACGATTAGTCCTCAAGATTATGACTACGCGGTCAAGCACGGTTCCCGCCGCGTTTTTTATATACCGCCACAACCTGATGCGCACGTATTCAGTCCTGATGGCGCTCGTTACGACTACGGCGGCGATCGCTTCAATGTGCTCTTTTACGGGAGTTTGGATCGGCATCAAAACTGGGTTGCTTTGTCCTTTATAGCAAAGAAGCTGGTCCCGGCACTCGCGCGTGAGCGCTCGAACGGTGGCTTCAAGGTGCACGTATTTGGTTCGGGAAAACCTCCCGATGACCTGCTTTCCGGAACTGGAATCAATTTCATCGGCGCTGTAAGCGATCCAGGGATGTACATTAGGGGGGCGGACGCGATCATCATACCTGTCACAAACCCGAGCGGTATGAAAGTGCGAGCGGTAGAATCGCTCGCGTGCGGAAAGCCTGTTGTGGCGACGCCCGAAGCAGTCCAAGGACTTCCTGAGGATTTGAGGGCTATGACCTACGTGGCCAGCACGGCAGACGAATTCGTTGAAGCGCTTAAAGGTATTCGCGACGGGAGGTTGAGAAACAAAACGAATGCCTCGCTTTTCTTCCGTCGTATGCAGAAACACAGTGTGGATGATGTCCTCAGTTACGTTTCGAAAAAACGACAGGCCGTGAAGTCACGAATCGCACTGCTTGGTTCACGCGGGATACCGGCCAAATACGGTGGATTTGAGACGTTCGCGGAACGCGTGGCTCCGGCGCTCGCCGCTGAAGGTCGTGAGGTGTGGGTGAGCTGCGAGGGTGCCGCTCCGCCACGGGCCTCCGAGTACAAGGGAGTCAAGCTCTTTTACTTTCCGTTCAAGCCGTTCAGGCTGTTAAGACGGGCGTTCTACGAGACCGTTTACGACGTCTATTCCCTCGTGCGGGCGAGCCTGACATGCGACTGTATGATCATGCTGGGCTATGGCGCTGGGCTCTTCTTCTTCATTCCGAAGCTCTTCAGAAAAAAAATCGCGGTGAACGTGGACGGCCGGGAATGGACCCGCGAAAAGTATAACTCGCTTGTAAAGACTGCTCTTCGTGTCAACGAGCTGCTTGCGCTCCGCTACGCCGATGTCGTGATCGCCGACTCGCGGGTAATCCAGGCGTACCTCAAGGCGTCGCAGGGGAGGGAATCGACCTTCATCTCGTACGGCGCCGATGTGCCCGCGAGCGTGCGATGGGACCCTTCTCGGCTTGGGGCGCTGCCCGGCGACCTCGGCAGCTTGGAGAGCGGCGAGTACTTCCTGGTCGTCGCGCGCCTTGAGCGGGACAACAACATCAGCATGATGGTCAAGGGCTTCTTGGCCGCGCGCACCGACAAGAAGCTCGTCATTGTCGGGAACTTCGTAGACTCGAGCTATGAGCACTGCGTTCACGCGTTCATCGCGGACCACCGATGCGGCGATCGCGTCTCGTTTGTCGGGGGAGTCTACGAAAAGGACCTTTTGACTATGTTGCGTCGGCACTGTTGTGCCTACCTCCACGGGCACTCAGCGGGAGGCACTAACCCTTCGCTGCTCGAGGCTATGATAGCGCGCAACCTCATCATTGCCCACGACAACCCGTGCAACCGGGAGGTGTGCGACCGCTTTGCCTTGTTCTTCAACGACCCCGCGAGCCTGCGGACCGCGATCGAATCAGTTGGGGACGAGCCAGAAGCGTACGACACGCTTCGAGACGGCGTGTTTGACCGGGCGAAAAAGGAATACACATGGGATCACGTCATTGGCGAATACGAGGCGCTACTTAACGACGTACTGTTATGCGCGAAATGAAGCTGCTTTTTGTCAACTGCGTGGAAACAACCGCGGTGGGCGGAATCAACACGGCGGTGCGCGAGGTAGGCGGGGCTCTCGCGCACCGTGGACATCGTGTTACGGTGGTTCAACCTAATCTTCATCACTGCCCGCCGGAAGAGCTCTACCATGGGTTCAGAATCGAGCGGGTGCGCGCGCCCTTGGCGGACCTCCTGTACGGGTTCGACGTCCTTCTGCGGAAGGATATTGCTGCGCTGTACCGTGCGACGACCCCTGAGGTGGTTCACGTGCACGGCATCCACTCGCTATTTTCGCCTGAGGCAGTCTACTTAATCAGACGGATGGACGCCGACGTCCCACTGGTCTTCTCCTTCCACTTGGACGTGTACAGGGAGCGTTTTTTGGGGCGACTGCTCTGGGACGCATATAAACAACTCGGAAAAAAGATGGTCGGCGCGCTCACCCACGTCATCGCGTTTTCCCAGTTTGAAGCCGAGATGATCGCGCGCGAGTTTCACGTGCCCCACGAACGGCTGTCCGTGATACCGCACGGCGTGAGGGTCATGGATACGCGCAAAACTCGTGCGCCGGGAGCCGGCCCGCGTCTCCTGTACGCCGGTCACCTGTTGAAGCGAAAGAACGTGCAAGCGATCGTCGAAAGCTTAGATGTGCTCGTGCACCGGGAAAAGGTGCCAGGCGCCTCGCTGACAATCGTTGGCGCGGGCCCCGAGCGGGCACGCATCAGCCGTTTGATACGCGACCGCGGGTTGGAAGCGCATGTGACGCTGAAACCGTTTTTGGCGTCAGCAGACCTGGTTCGTGAGATGAAACGCGCTGATCTGCTCGTGCTGCTGTCAAACTCAGAAGCGTATGGCATCGTCGTTGCAGAGGCGCTCGCGCTGGGTACGCCGTGTATCGTGGCGGACTCGACCGCGCTGCACGAGTTCGTCGCCGAGCCCGGCTGTTTTGGAGTTGATTACCCTCCTGACTTCCAAAAGGTCGCCCGGCTCATCACGGAGGTTTTTGAGAGCACGGCGCAGGTGGGGCCGTTCAGCGGCAAGATACGTACGTGGGAGGCGGTTGGTCGCGCCTATGAACGGCTGTACTGTCGGTGCATCGAGGGCGATTCGTGAGCAGTTCATCGGCTGTCCCTCGGTCGCGGAGGCGCTTGTTGCGGGGGCTGCGCACATCGTCGTGACGACGTGTTGGCTTCCCGCGGCACTCCAAACGCAAAAGTCAATCCTTGCGGCCGCCCGTTCTACTCACGACGAACCAGGCGAAACCGAGCAGGTAAACGACCCCAACACCGCCAACGAGCCACAGCCGATATGGCGTCAGGGCACCGCTCACATCCATCAGGGTTGAAGGAGCGCCCGGGGCAGCTCCTGTGCTGACCGTCACCTGACGATCAAGTGTTGTGAACTGCACACCTTCCTCGGTTTTTACATAATCAATGTAGTCACGCAACAGCTGCACCTTGCGCGCGTCGACCGAGCCTCCGGGCCCGTTGAAAGTCCAGTAGTGGTACGCGACAACTAGCGTACTGTTGTTGGGATCGCTGAAGAACTGGTCGGTCTCGTTTTTTGCGAGCTGAAAGCTTTTGGTGAGTGTGGTGTAGTTCGCGCCGCTGATCGAAATGGTAGCCGCTTCAACCCGTATCCCGCTCTCGCGTCCCTGCAGCGCTGGATCCCCCGCGCCTGTGCAATATTCCGTGAATCCGAGTGCACGCAACGCTTCGAGTGTGGTAAGGTCGCCGTGGTCATAGGGCGGAACAAACGTGGTTGGTGTTATCCCAAACGCGTCCGCGATGTCGTTTCGTCCCTGCCGTATCGCATTGTACTGCACGTCAAAGGGCTCTCCGGCAAACTCGCTCATGTTGCTCGGGCCGGCTAAACCGTCGTTTATATGGGTGTACCCGTGCTGCGCGAACTCGAACAACGGGTTTGTGGCAATCGAGCGCATGTAATTGTAGAACGCAGGCTCTTGGAGCAACTCGTTGGCGAGTGTGTTTGTGCCGGGGAAGTTTGGACCGAAAAGTACGGGCGTACCGTCAGGGAACAGTTGAGCGTCGTTGCCTTGAGCCGCGGGGTGTGGTATGATCGCCAGTGTCACTGGGACATTCTCGTCGATATGAACCTGATTGACGGCTTCTAAAGAATCAATGTCTCTCCCGGGCTTCGGTGCAACGTCATCATCGCGAAAAATTACGTACTTTTTCGTTTGAGCTGGTTGAGCACTGATCTGCGCAGCACTGATCTGCGCTGTGGAAAATAACGTTGCCAAAACGAGTATAGCGCTGATGAGGATCGTGCGCCTCGCCATTGATTCTCTTGCACCGGTTGTTAGTGTTAAGGGACTTCCGCCAGCGTGACCAACTGGATGACCGGATGCTCTTACTTGCGCGCTGCGATGCGGCTGCAATGTAGCTACAGAAGGTTCGTATTTAACCGTTCCGCTTGGCGATCCCTTCTTTACTGCATGAGCGACCAGCAAAGGTGCGCAGAGGCTGCATACGCACGCGATCGACTTAACCACGAACCAGCTGTTTTTGTCAAGTCCGGCGTTCGTCGAAAGCAAGTATAGGTCACGCCTCTCGCCAATCTTACGTAATGACGAAGCACATCGAGCCCCACGCAACGCCTCTAGACTCCGACCTTTGAGCGCGGATCAATGATTGCGTGCCCGCCTAAACGACAGACAGCGAGCACCTGTGCGTGTCCAGTAACAGCGAGGCTGAAAGTGTTTTGTGGGTTGCAGCTCGTGATCCTCGCACGGGGCTTTTTGTGAGGCCGCATGACCCACCTGTTCGACAGATGGCACTACACGTCTTCAGTCTGTGCGAGTCGAAAGCGTTTCTGATCCAAGGGGGACGTGTCAACGAGGGCGAGCTTTAACCAGCCCGTCTCAGTTCTTTCTAAGGCGGCACTTTGTTGTGTAAGGCAAAGTGCTACGCGCTGTTTGTCCCAGCAGGCGACGCGCGGCACTTGGATTGTGCCACGGGGGCTTAGGCGCGTCGCGAAGCACCATTTCGACCGATATCACTTGCCCAGGTCGGAGCGGCCCAGATCGGAGCGCCGAGCAGGTCTACGCGTTGCAGGACTTGGCAGCGAGCAATTCTTTTTGCCGCGCGTTGATCAGTCTGCTGGAACCAATGGGATTGCGCGGCTGATTGAGTTTTAGCGCGGCCTTTGTCGCCACATGCTTCCCGTCCAACGGCCGCTATCGTGCTCGGCTTGCGCGGGGTTACAAGAAACAGTCGGATTAACCCTCGTTTCAGTTTCGCTCTCTTTAATCCTCCTTTTAACGCTGCCCCGCCTTTTAAAGGTTTGGGGTACCCCTCAAGAGGGGCCCCCTGCAGCCTCATTCGCGCTATGATCCGTCTCACTGACTCATGTTCGAACGGTGTGCATGTTGGCAAAAGTGAATGCATGTACGTGTAGGACTTCTCACTACACTCATTAAGAAACTAGATATAGAGCACGAGCAAACAACTGAATCACGAAGCACGCTCGTTCGGCTCTTCTATATTCTTTCGCGGGTAACGAAATTGCCCACTGAAGGCGTATCCATGAAGGCCACCGACGTCATATCCATGAAACTCAGCAATCCACTCGAAGCAAACGACTGGGACATCGCCACGTTCTTCAAGCTCATTGCCTCGCTTCAGGTATCCGTCTGGATCGTCATAGCTCTAGACGCCGTCGGGGTGCACGTGCCGATTCTACGGGAGGGGCTAGTACTCGTTTACCTGCTCTTCGTGCCCGGCATCGTTCTTTTGCGGGTTCTCAGGTTGCACGAGCTCAATGTCACTGAAGGTTTTTTTTACACGGTGCTCTTAAGCGTGGCAACGATTATGCTCACGGGCCTCTTTATGAACACCGTCTACGTTCGTGGCATTACGTCCACGCCGCTCACACTCGTTCCGTTCATCGCCACGATGAGCGGGGTTATCCTGGCGCTTTGTGTGTTAAGCTATCACCGCGACCGGGATTATTCTCGCTCTGCAACGATCGACGCGCGCGTAGCCCTTTCGCCAGTGACGCTGAGTCTGTTGCTGCTGCCCTTCATGGGTGTCTTTGGGGCGTACCTCTTCAACGCAAGTGGCACGAGCGTCGGAACCGTTCTCGTGCTGCTCGCCGTCGCCGCCCTGATTCTCGTATGTGGCTTTACCCGTTACGTGCCGAAACGCTACTACTCTCTCGCGATCGTGGCGATCGCCCTTGCGCTGCTACTCCACAACGCCCTGGTGACGAACTACCTGTGGGGATTCGATATCCAATTCGAACACCTGGTAGCACAAACTGTCGTCAACAACGGTTTCTGGGGTGCCCCTCCGAACTTCAGTGCAAATGCAATGAACCTCAATGCGATGCTGAGCATTACTATGCTCGCTCCGCTGCTCTCTATCGCGACCGGCATGAGCGTGACGTGGGTCCTCAAGCTCGTTTATCCGCTGCTTTTCGCTATGGTGCCCCTCGGTCTCTATAGGCTGTACGAAAAGCAAACATCCCCTCGCGTTGCTCTATTTGGCGTGTTTTTTTTTATGGTGACCTTTTCATTCTACACAGAGATGCTTACCATGGCGCGCGAGGAAATTGCTGAGCTATTTCTTGTTGCGCTGCTGCTGCTGCTCGTGGAAAAACAGATGCGCAGGACGCCGCGGTTGTTTCTCTTCGGCTTATTTGGCTTTTCGCTGATCGTCTCACATTATGCAATGACGTACATCTTTCTCTTTTGTTTCATTCTGGCGTGGCTCATGCTTCTGGTGGTGGGGAGCTTCGACGTGAGAGCGCTGACGCAAAGGGTCGCCCGCACTCTAGGTGCTGACGGCTCGGTGCCGCCGTTTCGTCGGTCGCGCCGACTGCGCAGCAATACCGGCTTGAGTGCGGGTTTCGTTGTCGGCTTCACACTACTCGCAGCCGTTTGGTACCGCTTTGCGAATAACTCAGAGCCGTTTGACGCGTTTGCGCACATATTCACGAGAACTCTCGTGTACCTCGGACTACCGCCGCTTGCCCAAATTAGCGGGGCACCGAACGCCTCCGACATACCAGCCCCCACCGTTATCTCACTAGCGAACGGGCCCTCTACTACTATTACAGGGATTCAATCAATTCTTACGTATCAGCTTCCGTTGCACCAGGTCACTGAGTATCTCCTCTTCATCGCGCTGATTACAGCAATCGTGGGCATTTTTTTCGCCTTGAAAGACCGATCAAGGCTTAGATTCTCGAATGAGTACCTCGCGTTTTCTGCCGCTATGTTGGTCGTTCTGTACCTTTGTCTCGTAGAGCCCGCGTTTGCTGCGAGTTTAAACCTCTCACGCTTCGTGCAAATAGCACAGATAGTGCTGAGCGTGTTTCTCGTCCTGGGCTTTGCGGGGATTTTCAGCGTGGTTAAGAAACGAGGCGCCACGGTCGTTTCACAAGGAACGATATCCCCTCCGTTTAAGGCCTTGGCGTGTTTTATGGTCGTATTGTTGCTGTTTAACGCGGGGCTCTTGTACAAAGTGGGGGGCGAAATCAACGATAGTTCAACCCTCATAGCGTTAGACGCGAGTGCCGACTTTGGAAAGTTCAACGATCAAGAAATGGTTGCGGCGAAGTGGATAGGAGCAAACGCCTCTCGTGGCATCATCGCCGCTGATGACTTCCGATACTTTGCTGTCCTCACGTTCGCTCCAGCTCAAGCGAGGACGCTCGCTGCCGGAGGTTCTTGGGCGAATCTGCAGTCAGGGTCGTACATCTATCTCGGTACTCCCAACCTGCAAACGGGGAAACTCGTCGTCGGTTTGAACCCCGTAACGAGTCTGCCCACGGAACAGGACGCGAGCTACTACGTTGGAGGCAGCAACCTCATTTACTCTAACGGTTACGCTCAAGTCTATCAGACGAACGGATAATCGGTCTCACACGCCGTTTTTCGGCTGCAGCGAGTCCCTATCAATCGCAGATTTCCTGATGCAGGCATCAACGGTTGGCGAGCTTCACGTTGATGTCTTCTCAAGCAACGTGCATACGACAGGGCACAGAGCCGCCGCATGGCTCAGTCGCCCCTGAAAGCAGTGGGCCTTTTCAAGCCGCGTGTGATCGCATTTGGGGCGCAAGCAAACATTTATGACTAGGCGCGTACGACTCAGAGCCGCGTGAATCGTAATACCGCCCTCACCCTGTTTCTTGCCATCGTTTTAGTCCTCGCGATTTTTGGAGTGATACTGATCGTGGTGCTCCCCCAGCCAGGTGAGCCGTTCACCGAGTTGTTCCTTCTGGGCCCCGGTGGGAACGCGAGCGACTACCCTACCAATCTGACCGTCGGCCAGACGGCCAACGTGACCGTCGGCGTTGTTAATCACGAGAACGCGAACGCCAACTACACCCTGGTGGTCAGCCTCGATAACGCGCCTGTCGCCTCGCGGTCATTCAGCCTGGCGAACAACGATCAGTGGGAAAACTCCATCCCGTTTGCGCCGACGCACAGCGGCATGGGGCAGAAGCTGGAGTTCGACTTATACAAGGGCAGCGACCCGAGCGTGTACCGCTCGGTATACCTCTACGTCACCGTGACGTGAGAGCGAGAAGTTGGTTTTTTTTGCGAGCGCCCGCACAGGCAGGTTTCGATGGCCCATCCACGCTCGGTAGCATTGGCGCTCCACAGCTACGAGTAATATGAAGTTGAAGTCGCCGAATTTGGGATCAGCGCAGTTGTAACGCCACTAGGCCATCGAGCGCTACAGCAAATTCTTATAGATGCAACACGGTCATTGATGATGACTGTTACGAAGGTGAAATAATGCCTACAGCACTGATAACCGGCATCACAGGACAAGACGGGTCATATATGGCAGAGTACCTCTTGGAAAAGGGCTACGAGGTCTACGGTCTGGTAAGGAGGCTGAGCACCCCCAACGAATCACGCATCAGGGCGTCGATAGATCGGCTCGTATTGCTCG
This sequence comes from Candidatus Methanoflorens stordalenmirensis, assembly GCA_003139855.1. Taxonomy (GTDB): domain Archaea; phylum Halobacteriota; class Bog-38; order Methanoflorentales; family Methanoflorentaceae; genus Methanoflorens; species Methanoflorens stordalenmirensis. The sequence goes on along the minus strand of PLGY01000064.1, from coordinate 40,528 downwards.
AGGGAGACGTCACCGACCAGTCATCGCTCAACGTCGCCGTTGAGACGGCGATGCCTGACGAGATTTACAACCTTGCTGCACAGTCGTTCGTCGCCACGTCGTGGAATCAACCAGTATTGACGGGTGACGTCACGGGGCTCGGCGTGGTGCGCATGCTGGAAGCCGTGCGGCACTTGAGCCCTGATGCGCGTTTCTACCAAGCCTCCAGCAGCGAGATGTTCGGCACGTCGCCGCAGCCCTCGAAAAGCGAGGCTACGCCATTTCACCCGCGGAGCCCATATGCCGTTGCAAAAGTGTATGGGCATTACGCTACGATGAATTATCGTGAGAGCTATGGGTTGTACTGCTGCAACGGCATCTGCTTCAACCACGAGTCCCCGCGGCGCGGCATTGAGTTCGTAACGAAAAAGATCTCAGATGGGGTCGCGCGCATCGCCTGCGGCCGGGCAAACGAGATTCGCTTGGGCGACCTCGACGTGCGACGCGATTGGGGCTTTGCCGGCGATTACGTGAAGGCGATGTGGCTCATGTTGCAGCAGGATGAGCCTGATGATTACGTGATCGCCACCGGCGAGAACCATTCGGTGAGGGACTTCGCTGCGCTTGCCTTCGATCGCGTCGGCCTGGACTGGGAGAAGTACGTCAAAATGGACGAGCGATTTATGCGGCCCGCAGAAGTACCTGATTTGAAGGGAGACGCGTCAAAAGCCCGTGCCGGGTTGGGCTGGGCACCCAAGACCTCGTTTGAGGCGCTCGTGCATATGATGGTGGATGCCGATGTGGCACGATACAGTCAAGCCTGAGGGATTAACGCTTACTCGTCTCTTTACTGCGCACGCCGTCGCCGTTGAACACGTCAAAGCCCAACGCGGGTCACCGACGGCCGAGCATCCAAGATGAGGGTGACGTTGATTCGGGGGCGGGGGATAGAGCCGGGCATCAACAAGATAGCGCGGGCTCTCGCAACGCACGGCTATTCGGTCAAGCTGTTGATTTGGGATCGCGATGGCGTTGCTGAATCGTATAATACGGGGCTGTATCGCACGCACAAGTGTAGGATCAGGGCCCCATATGATCGACCCTCGGCGCTGCTGTATCTGCCGTTCTGGTGGGCATATGAGCTCGTATTCCTTCTGCGAGACGACAGCGATGTCATACACGCAAGCGACTTTGACACGCTGTTCCCGGCCATACTCGCCAAACTCATCGGGAAGCGAAAGCTCTGCTATTTCATCTACGACTTCTATGCAGATAATCTGCCCGATGGGGGATTGTGGGGGCTGACAAAGCGCATTAGGCGGTTCGTCGCGCACCTTGAGCGCGCGGGAATCGGCTTCGCTGACGTGCTGTTTTTGGTGGATGAGTCGCGCCTTGAAGAGGTCGACGGAGCACACATTAACGAGCTCTATTACGTGAACAACTCCCCGGTTGACTGCGTAACACAGCCCCGCGCGAGTGCAGGAACCGCATCGAGGGTGTCGCCCGACGAGATGGTCATATTTTATGCAGGGGCGACGCACCGCTCTCGCGGGCTCAACTACATGTTCGACGCGGTGAGCGGCGTCGAAGGCGTGCGGCTCAAAGTGGCGGGGCCGATCACTGACAACGAACGGGTCCTTGACGAGCTGAACCGCGTCGGGAGCAAGGCGCAGTATCTCGGGTTCTTGCCCTCGTACGACGACGTCATCAGGGAGACGCTGAAGGCGGATCTCTTGTTCCGGTTTGAGGATCCTCGGATCCCCAAGACGAAGTACGCGAGCCCCGCTAAACTGTTTGAAGCGATGATGTGCGGAAAGCCGATCATCGTAAGCGATGAGAGTGCAATGGCGAACATCGTTCGAAATGAGCGGTGCGGGGTGGTGGTGCCGTACGGCGACGTGCCTGCGCTCACTGACGCGCTGAAAACGTGCAGGGAGGACCCGTGGCTCCGCGCCGAGCTAGGTAACAACGGGCGTAAGGCGTACGAAGAACGTTACAGCTGGGAGATTATGGAGGAACGCGTGCTTAGGGGCTACCGCTCTCTTGGCAAGCTCGCGCGCGCAGTTTGAGGATTGCTGTGAATGTCTTAGACATCACTATTCACGTAGGTCTCTCGCAGCCGAAGAATGGGTCACAGGAGAGGTACGCCAATCTGGTAAAGCAGCTCACCGCCAGAGACAACAGCGTTATCGTGCTCGAAGCCGCGGAGTTCGTTGATCCTCAAGACGCGACGCTCGCCACGATTTACTCGTACAGCGACCTCAAGTTCGTCGGTCGGACGCTGCGCGTTTTTCGCGACCTCGCACCGAGCTTTGCGCGCAGCGTCATAAGAATACTGCGTGAGAACGCTGTCGACCTCATTCAGATATCGCATCCGAGCGGCGCTTTTGCCGTGAAGCTCGCCACTCTGCTGACAGCCAGCAGTGCTCCGCTTGTCTATGCCCCTCACAACGTCGAATCGGAGCTCGTGCGCGAAACTTTTTCCAACGACCCGCAGTATACCAGGATCGAACGGTTGGTCCTTCCGCGGTATGTCTTCCTGCTTGAGCTGCTCGTCTGCCGGTTTGTCGCGCAGCACGTTATCGCGGTAAGCGAACACGATAGGGACATCATCATTAGGCGGTTCCGGCTTCCCCCTGGAAAGATAAGCGTCATTCCGTCTGGCTGTAGCTTGGATCGGTTGCCGACGGTCGAGGAGAAAGCTCGCGCGCGGCGTGAGCAAGGTATAAGCGAGCACGCGCGCGTCATCGTGTTTCACGGCTTCTATGCGTACCCACCCAACCGCGAAGCGTTTGACCTCATCGAGCGGTACCTCGCACCTCGACTTCGAACGGTCAACTCAAACGTTTTATTTTTGGTGGGCGGCACCGGCGCGCCGACCTTTGAGCGAGAGAATGTGCGTTCAGTTGGCTTCATAGAGGACTTGCCGCGCTTTCTCGCGGCAGGAGAAATAGCAACCGTGCCTATAGGTGCCGGAAGCGGAACGCGGCTGAAAATATTTCAATACATGAATAAAGCGCTTCCCATCGTAACCACTGAAAAGGGTATCGAGGGCGTATCGGCGCACAACGGGGAACACGCGCTCATCGTGCCGAGGGTAGATGAACGATTCATTGATCAAGTGGCGTACCTTCTTGGAAATGAACGCGAACGAGCACGGTTGGGTGCCAACGCACGAAACCTCCTCGAAGAGAAGTACACGTGGGACGCCATCGGCGCGCAACTGCTCGCCGTATACAAGCGCGTGCTGGAGGGCCGCCATGGTTCTTAATCCTCTCTTGATGAACGATTGGCCGCGCAAAAAGACGCTAACGGCAGTTCTCACGCTGCAGTTTCTTGTCTGGGCCCTCATCGGACTCGACGCGGCAGGGGTGCCGATACCGCTTTTACAGGGCCTCTTTGCCTCCGTGTACCTCTTGTTCATTCCCGGTATCCTCGTCCTTCGGGCTCTCCGCCTCCACCAGCTCGGCGCCGTGCGCACGCCGCTCTTCGCGGTTGGCTTGAGCCTCGCGGCCGTCATGGGTACAGGACTTCTCATGACAACGTTGTATCCGCTGCTCGGGTTCGAGCGGCCGCTCGCGCTTGTCCCTGTTGTGGTGACAGAAAGTGCGATCATCACCTTCCTTGCGGTACTGAGTTATTGGCGCGACCAGGGTTCAGCTGAGGACGGCGTCGTCGATCGACGTGAGGTGCTGACGCCGCCCGTGTTGGCGCTGTGTGTGCTCCCCTTCTTGAGCATATTTGCAACGTACGCGATGAATGCGTACGGCAACAACGTGCTCTTGCTCGCGCTAATCATCATCATCGCGATAACGGCGCTTTGGGTAAGCACGTCCACATCAGTTCCAAAGGAGGTTTATCCTCTCGCGGTATTCGTCATCGCGCTCGCTCTCCTCTATAGCGGATCGCTTATCTCGTCGTACGTTTGGGGATTTGACATCCAAACGGAGCTCTCTACCGCGAACGCCGTGCTTGCGAACGCGCAGTGGAATGTGCATGCATCTGGCGCAATCAACGGCGTGCTGAGCATTACGCTGCTCGCTCCACTTATCTCGATCGTGTCAGGCGTGAGCGTGACGTGGATTTTCAAGACGATCTATCCCCTCTTGTTTGCCCTCGTTCCAGTAGGCCTGTTCGTCGTGTTTCAAAAACAAACGAGCGACCGGATTGCCCTCTTGGCCTCGTTCTTTATCACGTTCCTGTTCACTTTTTTGAGCGAAATGCCGGCACTTGCGAGACAGGAAATCGCCGAGCTGTTTCTGGTTCTGCTCTTAATCTTGCTGGTGGACAAAGGCGTCGGGCGCTCGGCCGGGACAGCACGCCTTTACGCGCTCTGTGCAGTGTTCGCAGCAGCTCTTGTTGTGTCGCACTACGGGCTTGCGCTCATCTTCATCGTGTATCTAGTCGTCGCCTGGCTTGTGCTCTTCCTCATCGACAACCCAGCTATGCGCCGCCTGCAAAGGCGCGCCTTTTCCGGGCAGCCCTCAAAGCCGTCGTCGCGTCCGAAACGGATGCTGACGCTGCCCTTTGTCTTGTTGTTCGCTGCCCTCACTGCCGCGTGGTACGCTACGCTCGGGTCCGCGGCACTAAGCTCTGAAATCGCACCTAAGCTCACCGCCATTGGCAGCATGTTTCTCCCTGACGTTCCTATCGTAATCGCGATCGGCGCCGCGGCGTACGCGTGCGCCTTCGTAATCGTCTACGCGCTCGCCCGACGAGTTCAGCGGAAGACATCAACGTTGCCGCGACTCTTTGGGGCACCGGTCGCGATCCTCTCCGCGTCTTACGCGTTCGCGCGCTATTACGGGATTTCGGTTAACGAATTGCTCCAGCTCGGGACGCTCTCACCTCTCCACGAGGTGGCGGAGTTCCTCTATCTGCTCGGCCTAGTTTTCATCTTTGTGGGCCTCGCTGCGCTCGTACTCCGCCGTTGTCGTTTCACGTTTGATCCAGAGTTCGCTGCGCTCGCACTCGCGACCCTCGCGATATTGATGACAGCAGCCGCTATCCCGAGTTTGGCGGCCACTATCGGTACGACGAGGCTCTATCAGATCTCAACGCTTCTGCTGGCCCCCTTCTGCGTTACCGGAGCGCTGCTGTTCGCGGGGGTTCCGGAACGCCTGCGTGCGAAACGGCGTGCAAGGACAGGCGTGAGCCTCGCTTACAAGCTGGTCGCAGCGCTCTTTGTTGTGACGCTGTTGTTTAGCACTGGGTTTATCTACGAGGTCACGCAGCAGGATCCGACCTCATTTTTCTTGAATGCTACCATCGATGCCCCCCTGTTCAATGCGAGAGAGGTGGCTGGGGCTCAGTGGCTCTACACAGTGCGAGGTAGTAACACGCCCGTATACGCCGACGTTTATCGCAGCCTTCTCTTGACTAGCCTTGATTTCAATAATTCGCTCGAAAGTTTCCCGATTTACGAGCACGCCAACACGACACTTTCGGGGGACGTCTTTCTGGGGACTTTCAATTTGCTCACCGGGACGAGAGCGCAGCAGTCTAACGCACAATCATTTCTCAACGGCACGGTGATATACCACGTGAATTTGCCTGGTTTCGCCGAGACAAGTAATCGTGTTTTTGACGACGGAGGTGCCGTCGTATACTACCACTAGGCTTCGTTCACGCGATCCCTCCGGATATTCAGGTGATTGAAGAATTGGTTATTGTAATGGGCCCGCTGGCAGTCACCTTCCGATTCATAACCTTGCCTTTCACAAAGGAACACAGCCCTGAGTTGCTGAATTTAGGCTTTTTAGGAGCTATAGTAGTGATTCCGGATTTTGCCGCAACGCGTACTGTCGGACGGTGGGCAGCGTACCGAGCTTATGTTCTTCGTCCGTATTTGTCATCGCAGTTTCGGCACTAAAGGGGTTGAATCGCATAAGAAAGGAGTCAGAAGCGCGATATTTCCGGGTGCCATTCGGGAAATGCAGTTGTATGATGAGCAGTACCCTCGTTTTCAACTTATGGTGCAATGCTCGGAAGAGCAGGTAACCACAAAAAAGGTTCTTCATGAAACTTGCACCCTACACTGTGCGCCCAGATAGATTCAGTCACTGAAAAAAGGCTTTTTTAGAGGAAGTATCTAATCGATAGCTTAACTCAGGCCTTTGTTTTATGAATTTTGCCGGTACGCCGCCGACAACTGTCCAGGGCTCGACATCTTTCGTGACAACAGCTCCGGACGCCACTACTGCACCACTGCCGATCCTCACTTCAGGTAGAATCGTCACGCGTGCGCCAATGTAAACCATGTTTCCTATAACCACAGGCCCTGCGACAACTCCAAACGTAGGGCTATTGATGTCGTGCTCCATTGTATAGATGAGAACTTGAGAACCTATGTTTACGTTGTCTCCGATGTGGATACCGGCCCTCCCATCCAAGAAGGCATCATTTCCTACAATCGAGTGATGGCCTATATGAACTCCGGATGGCGCGAAAAAGCGGCATCTCCAATAGATAACGGAATCTTTGGGGATATCTACGCGGAATACGGAACGGTAGAGAAGGAGTCGGACACTATGTACGGGTATGTACCCTGTTAGCGTTGCAAAAAAAAGCAGAAGGTGGTAAAATCTCCAGTGCGTCTCAACTACCAGTTTGGCCCAAAATGATGTCGGATGTTTGTACGTCAACTGCCTAATTTTTCGGCGCAGACTTTTTTCCGGCTGATGCCCGGTCACTTTCCTATCGCTCCTCACTAAATACAGCCGTCTCCTCCAGCTTCTCATCGGCGATTACCCAAGCAAATGCGTCGATGGCGCGAGATCCGCGACGAGAGACTTAAACATTCCGATAAGTCTAGACTGACATCTGGGCGTGACTCGCGAATAGTTGTTGTATCGAAGAGCCGAGGGCTTTTATTGAACCGTATTGTTGCCGCTAAAAACCTTGAAGCAATGCGTCGAGAACTCCTCTAATGACGCCTCATCAACCCCAACCTAAGTTGCGAATGCAAATAAGAGAAATTTGCGTGAAAACCTGTCGCACCGGTTGACCTAGGTTCGTACTCTCCCCTCATCATCATAAGTGTAGAATCAGTCCATCAAAAACACCCTTGCACTGTGATCTGAAAGCTTTATAGTCCCTTTTGCGAAGCAGGATGACAGCGCTGCGTTGCCAAAACGTAAAAAAGAAAAAGGATAACAGAAATGAAACCCATTGCTTCTGCGTTGCGTGGGTTTTCCAGAACCAAAACTGGTTCCTCGTGTAGTAATACTCGTAAAATCCACTCATTCGTCTTGCAGTGTACGATTGCATGTGCCATACTCTTGCGGTCGAAACGCACACCACCCTATAACCTGCTTTTTTTAAGCGGAAACATAAATCGGTGTCCTCCCAATATGCAAAGTACCTCTTGTTAAACAGTCCGACACTTTCAAGGACTTTTGGGTCTGCAAAAAAGAAGCTAACATAATCTACGTCTGCGATTTTAGTCAAGGCATCACTCTCACCGATGTGTGAACGGACTACAGTTCCTGTGTTCCAATCTATGTTACCGGCCCCATAGTCGATCGTCGTCGTATCTTTCATCGAGTAAAGGATCGGTCCTGCGGCTCCGATCGTCTTATCTTGTTCCAGAGTATTTGCTAGCTCCACCAACACATTGTGATCTAGAACAGTGTCATTGTTTATTGTGAAAACATAATCGGCTCCGCTTTGTAGCGCAGCTCGAATACCAATATTCTGTCCTTCAGGAACTCCCTCATTACTTTTGTTTTGAATCAAATGAACACCTGGAAATGTGTTCGCGACAAATGCCTGGGAGCCATCAGAAGAGTTATTGTCTACCACAATGACAATATAATTCGGATAATCCAGCCTCTGAATAGAATTGAGGCACTCGTCCAACACCTCTTTTCCATTCATGTTGAGAACAACGATGGCAATTTTGGGATTATACATCTTTGCAGAAACTTATCGCTGCATTATTACTGAACCCGTTTCACGCACAGGTGCATATGGCCGGCACGCTGCTTTTAGTTTGCTGCGCGTGGAAGCAGCTTAGGTGAAAGCAGTATGACTGAACAACGAGGCAAAGTAACGACTTCTACGGAGCTATGCGTATTTCAGACATTGCTGGCGTATACTGCGAGAGTAGGAGTCAGGATGAAAGAAGACGTCTACGAACTCATCTGTCCTTACATTATAGGAGAGAAAAGAGGCCACTCATCGCATGAAAGATGAGATCATCGAAGAGAGCGCGCGAGTGCATGTTGACTAAGCAGGCTCTCAGTTAATGCAGGCAACTCTTGTTTACTGGGGCCGTGCAGCATTCTTGTGAGGCAGAGACGGAGGTAAAAAGAGTAATGGGTAAAACACGCAGGCACCTGTCAGGCGACCGAGCACGTCTTTCACAGGTCTAACTTCAATATACCTTGCGGACGAAGCCTGATCGCAAACTAAATGAGCAGATACACCAAGTATTTTTAGAAGGCAAGTCTCTCGACAACCTATAGTAGGCGGCACATAATAATGATCTCTGCAATTTGCGCGTATAACAATGAGCAAGCGTTCCAGGCTTGCTTGCTTAAAAGCCCCTCAGAACAAGAAAACCAATTGTGAAGTCGCAATAGACAACACAAAGAGTCGATATAAGTCGGCCGCCGAAGCGCGTGTCGGAACAACTGGCGCATCTGGCGGAGGCTGGGGTCTCTTTTCGTTGCGCGAAGCCAACAAGCAGCGCAGCATCAGGTCATGTATTTATTTATAACAGAGCGCACCCAAAGAAAATAGGAGAATGTGCGGTCTTACACGTCACACGAAGCACAACAATGGCCTTTCAAAACGACTTCGACGACGCGAACCAGCCTGCTAATCGTGCGACCGGCGCTGCTATGCTAGCGACCAGCACACGCGGCAGCATGGTGGCGATCCCCGCGTACAATGAAGAGCTCACCATAGGCAGCGTTGTCGCCCGCGCACGGCGCCACGTCGACCGAGTCGTCGTCGTCGACGACGGCTCTGATGATAGTACCGCAGACGTGGCTGAGCTGGTCGGCGCCGAGGTCTTCCGGCACGTCACGAACGAGGGGTACGGCAGTGCCATACGCGATTGTTTTGAGATAGCGCGAGACTGCGACGTCGACGTGCTCGTGACACTCGACGGGGACGGACAACACAATCCCGACGACATCCCGCAGCTTCTCGACGAGATGCGAGAAAGCGGCGCTGATATCGTGATTGGCTCACGCTTNNGCTCAGGGCTCAGGTTGACCGATTCGCAAAGCGGGTTTCGCGCATATTCGCGAAAGGCGCTTCACGCGATCGACGTGAACCAGAATGGTATGGGCGTGAGCTCTGAGATCATCATCAGGGCGGCCGATAGCAAGCTCAAAATCAGAGAAGCGGGAATTGTGACCCGTTATGACGGTATTCGCGATTCGAGCAAGGATCCCATGCGCCATGGACTCGACGTCATCAACTCGATCATTCGCGTGGTCGCGCAAAAACACCCAATCCTCTTCTTCGGCGTTCCCGGGCTTTTCTTCTTGGCCGCAGGGGCACTCCTGTTTCTTCGTGCGCTTGACGTCTTCAATCGCACCAACAACTTGATCACCATCTATATGCTGGGGTGGCTCTTCTGTGTCGGCGTGGGGCTTTTTGGGGTGCTTGCCGGACTCTTGCTGTGGTCCGTCCAGGATATCAACGCGCGGGCCACAAGGTGAGCGACCGCTGAACGCGCTGGCGGGGGGAAAAGCTTCATATGCGGCTGCGCTCAAGCTCTAGTCGTGAGACTTCGGTGGCAGACCGTCGCCGATTTCCCTTGTAGCGTGTCGTGAAAATGGCCGATGAGTATCTCGTTAGTATCGTTATCGTGACGTACAACAGCGCGGACTACGTCGAAGCGTGCATCAATTCTATCTACGCGCGGCGTGGTCGAGCAGCCTACGCGCTTGAGATCATCGTCGTTGACAACCATTCAAGCGACGACACCGTTCGAATCCTTAAAGAACGATTCCCGTCGGTGGAATTGCTCGAAAACGACGAAAACTACGGGTGGGGCCGTGCGAACAATCAGGGCGTAGCTCGTGCCAACGGTGATCTTGTCGTTATCTTGAATCCCGATACGCTCGCCGAGGACGGCTGGTTAGAAGCGCTCATACAGCCTCTTATCGGGCGCCGAAGGTTATTAACCACCCCTAAGATTTTGATCTATGACGGTTCCGCAATCGGCAACTGTGGAAACATCTTGCATTTCACCGGCCTCGCGTTTACGAGAGGGTATGGGGCAGACAAAGATGCGTGCGCCGTGTCGGAGCCAGTCAGCTACGTTTCAGGGTGCTGCTTCGCCGTGCGCAGAGACGAGTTTCTGCAACTCGGCGGCTTTGATGAGGCCCTCTTTCTCTATCACGATGATCTTGATTTTACGTGCAAAGCGTATCTGGCGGGATTTGAATCGCTCTACGTCCCTGCGTCAATCATTCGACACGATTACCGACTCGATGTCGGTCCGGAGAAGTTTTTTCTGCTGGAGAAGGGACGCTACGTTTTTCTCAGAAAATACCTGTCGACCGGCGATGTGCTAAGATTCGTGCCCTCGCTCGTCGTATCTGAGGTTCTCAGTTCCGGCTTTGCCGCTAAGCTAGGCTTTCGAGGGGTTTTGTGTAAGCTACGCGCCGTACGCGAGGGCATTTTCGCAGAAGTGCCCAGGCTTCGCGGCGACAAAGAGAACCTTTTCAAGCATTTCAGTCGAACCATACCCAACGATCAGCTGACGACCAATCGCATTGAACGAGCAGGCGTACGGCTTGCAAATAGGATTTTTCTGCTCAATTATGGGCCACAGCTTTAGAGCGAATCAGAAGACGTATCGGCATCACAGGAGACGCGGATGAGACTGAGCTGGCGCGCGCGTCTTGGGGGTAATTCTAGTGGAAGCCTCAGCGGTGCTCTACCTCGTTCACTATCTCCTCTTCCGTGACGCGTATCGAGTGGCGATCTATGGGCTTAGCGACCCTGCGTTTCTACCCATCGAAGTGTTGCTCGTTGTGGTACTCATTGAGGAGGTAATCAGCAATCAAGAGAAGCAGAGCAAGCTCAACAAATTGAATATGGTAATCGGGGCATACTTCAGTGAGGTAGGCACCGCGCTCTTGAAGGCCCTCTCCACCGTGGATCCGCATGTCGACCACATTCGCAGCGAACTGATCGTCAAGGGCACGTGGACGGGCCACGATTTTCTCGAGCCAGTGCGCGCCTGAAGCAGTACGATTACTCCATCGCGTTCGATAGGCGCAATCAAGCGGTGATTCGGTTCTTGGAGAATCTTCGCGATTCCCTTGTGTCAAAACGAGAATTTCTGCTCGATCTTTTGGAAAATCCCAATCTGCTCGAGTACGAATCCTTTTTCTGAACAGCTGTGGGCAGTTTTTCACTCAGCAGAATGGCTCGCGTAAAGAGCCGACCTACCATACCTACCTGATGCCGACTGCAGACACTGGCCACCGATTCAAAAAGAGCATACAGCGCGCTTATCGTCGAGTGGCTCAAGTACATGGAGCACTTGCGGAATCGTTATCCTTATCTTTTCTTCTTGGCGCTGCGAACAAACCCGTTGACACAACGGCCTCGCCGGTCGTCACCGACTAGGTTGATGCGGTGCAGCAGCGCATAGTTCTGGCACGGAGTGATACGCGCAGCGTCTGACAAGTGCCTATCCACTACTCGCTACTCCACATCGATCGTGTCGAGCTCCGCCGCAAGCGTGGGCAAAAAGGTTCCCACGTCCGTAACGATCCCGATAGCCTGCGCCGTCCCGCGGTCGATGAGCTTCGTCACTGTCGCCGGATTAATGTCGACGCAAATTGTCTTGACGTACGAGGGCAGCATGTTCCCAACGGCGATGGAGTGCAGCATGGTGGCCATCATCAGCACGAGGTCAGCATTTTTGAGAAGCTCTCGCATGGCATCCTGAGCCGCCATCGTGTCCGTAATGACTTCGGGCAACGGGCCATCATCGCGGATGGACCCAGCAAGCACGAACGGCACGCTATTGACCACGCATTCGTACATGACGCCACTTTTGATGAGCCCCTGGCGCACCGCCGCTGCAATCGACCCGGAGCGGATCACCTCACTTATGGCATAGAGGTGGTGCTTGTGCCCTTCACTGACTAGTTCGGCTGTCTTGATGTCGAGGCCGAGCGATGTTCCGTACAGATCACGCTCGATGTCGTGGACCGCGAGCGCATTGCCCGCGAGAAGTGCATCGACGTACCCACGGCGTATGATGTTCGACAGCGCCATGGCAGCGCCGGTGTGTGATACTGCGGGGCCGGCAACGACGGCGATCTTCTTGCCTTGTACCTTAGCTTGCACCATTTCCACGGCGATTTGGCGGATGAGCGTCGCTGAAGGGCGCTCAGAGGACACGGCCCCCCCCATAAACTCAAAAAGGGAGCGAGTCCGCGGTCGCTCAGGGGGAACAACGCGGACACCGCGCTGGCCGAGCACGATCTGGTCCCCTTTCACCACTTGGTGGAGCGGCGTGCATCGCGCCCGGTCGTCGCGAACGACGATCGTGCAGTCCATCTCAATATCCTCTACGGGAATCCAAGCGCCGCGGTGGTGAATAGAAGTGGGGTGATTCGTCGTTGAATAGAACCCTTTCGGGACGGCTTTGTTCTTGTCGGCGGATCCTAAACGGACGTCTTCGATCTCGGGAACCTGGGCACCGAGGCGGTGAAGATCGCTCAGGATCGCGTCAAGATGTGCCTCGTTGCGTCCCTTGACTGCCAGCCTGACGTAGCTCGGGTCGCTCTTGTGCTCACCGATCTTGAAGGTGATGATCTCAAACTCACCGTCAAGATCCATGATCTTGTCGAGCACCCGCGTCAGCGTGAGTGAGTCAATAATGTGTCCCTGCAACTCTACTTCGCGAATCGTTCTCATGTGCACGTTCCCAGCGCTCCAGCGCCGATGCGGTGGCCGCTTGGCCTACCTCCTCACTATCATCGTTCCGATGCCTTTGTCCGTAAACAGCTCGAGCAGGAGTGCATGATGGACGTTGCCGTTGATGATGTGCGCGTTTTGCACCCCCGCTTCGAGGGCCTTGATACACGCGTGCACTTTGGGGATCATTCCGCCGCTGATGCTCCCGGTCTCAATCGCGCGTTGCGCTTCTGCGAACGTCAGGCGCGAGATGGCCGTTTCGGGATCGCTCTGATCGCCTTGAATGCCGCTGACGTCAGTCAGCGCGATGAGCTTTCGGGCCATGAGCGCTGCTGCAATATCTCCGGCGACGGTGTCCGCGTTGAGATTGAGACTGTGGCACGCGCTGTCGACCGCAATGGGGGCGACCACGGGGATGTATCCTTTCCCGGCCATGATCATTAGAATCTCTGGGTTGATGACTTCTGTTTCGCCGACCCACCCGAGGTCGACTTCCTGCTCGACACCTTCATAGACCACCCGCTGAGGGCCCTTTTTCCGCGCGGCGATCATGCGTCCGTCTTTCCCAGACAAGCCGACGCCTTTGCCGCCGTGCTTGCCGATGAGCGCGACGAGGCGCGTGTTGATGTTCCCCATAAGAACCATGCGGGCGATCTCTAGCGTCTCTTCGTCGGTGACGCGTAAGCCAGCGGCGAATTCGGGTTTTTTACCCATCCGCTCCATCTTCTCGCTGATTTCGGGTCCACCGCCGTGGACGAGCACCGGCTGCATGCCGACATACCGCAAAAGCACGATATCTTCGATGATGCCCTCCATGAGACGCTTGTCGATCATCGCGTGGCCGCCAATCTTGATGACGACGAACGATCCGTAAAACTCACGAATGTAGGGCAACGCTTCGATGAGAATTTGCTCCCGCTTCATTTACCTCTAGTTCCGACTGAGAATAGAAATATCTTCCTGCGCGCGCATCCTCAGGCGTTCCATCGGTCGTCTCGAACGCTAGGGGAAAGTCTGGCCCCTAAGGCTATATGCCTCGAAGACTGTGTGACACGTGGCGAACGTTAGATTTTCGCACGCGAGTGGTGGATCATATGGGGTTCAAGGCGGCGTGTATTCAGATGGGTGCGCTCGGCACGCGATCGGAAAACGTTGATCGCGCGGTCGCCTTAATCGACGAAACGGATGCCGACCTCATCGTTCTCCCAGAGCTGTTCACCCACTGCAGAGATTTCAAAGCCGGAGAGCATATTCCGGGGCCGACAACCGAAGTCTTTGCGCGGCTTGCTCGCGAAAAGGGAAGCTACATCCTGATGGGGAGCACGCTTGAGGTGGACGAGCCTGGGCGGATGTTCAACACAAGCGTGCTCATCGATAGACGCGGCACGATCTGCGCACGGTATCGCAAGGTTCATCTGTTCTCCTATCGTTCGAAGGAGAAACGGTCATTGATCGCAGGAACGGACATTGTCGTTGCGCCGATCGAGCTTGGTGTCATCGGGTTTTCGATCTGTTATGACCTTCGCTTTCCTGAGCTCTATCGGGCTCTGGTCAAGAAGGGGGCTGAAATTATCGTCTGTCCTGCGGCATGGCCTTCGCAGCGCCTTGACCATTGGATAGCGCTAAACAAGGCCCGAGCTATCGAAAACCAGTGTTACTTCATCGGCTGCAATCAAGTAGGCACCCCGGTGCCAACGACGACTTTTGTCGGCGGCAGCATGATTACCGACCCGTGGGGGGAGACGCTTGTCGCCGCGGGTAACTCTGAAGCAATCATCACCGCGGTAATCGACGTTGCCGTGGTCAACCAGATCAGAAAAGAGTATACTTTTCTCAACGACGTAGTCCCGCTCTGACGGCGGCGGCGTTGGCGCACCGCGCGCAGGGCAGACGTCCGTTCCATCTGCAGGTCGGCCGGACCATTTTATGACGGTTCCGCTGCGCCAGCAAAGCTTAAGAATCCGTGTGCTATAGTAAAAGTCTGGCTCCGGTAGTGTAGTCCGGCCAATCATGAGGGACTCTCACTCCCTCGACTTGGGTTCAAATCCCAACCGGAGCATCTTTTTTGACTCAGCGGCGGTCGCCAGTTCCTATCTGTCAAGCGCTATGCGCGTAACGCGCTCCGCTTCGTTATGCTGGGAAAAAAGGGCTGCGGCAGGACGGCGTTATCAGGACGTTGCTTCGTCGGTCCACTCACTCACGGAGCAACATTTCGCGTGCGATCTGCATTCCATTGATCGCGGCTGGAAAGCCTGCATAGACTGCCATCATTAGGATAGTTTCGATAAGCTCCTCCCGCGTGCACCCGACATTGAGAGCTGCTTGAATGTGGTCGCGAAGTTGATCCTCTCGATTGCCGAGGGCGGTGAGAGCGGCGACGATGCATAGTTCACGCTGCTTCGTATGCAGTCCCGGACGGGTGTAGATATCCCCGTACGCAAACTCAATAACGTAGCGTGCAAGGTCGGGCGCAACATCGTCCATACTCCGAATGAGGTTTGTGATGCCCTCCTCGTTGGCCTTACGCAGCGCTTCGATTCCGCGCTTATATCGTTGGTTTTCCATGTTATCTTCACACCTATGCGCCACGTTGATATAAGCGCTGTTACCGGTCACGGCATCTAAATGCAATTTGTGTGGCCGGGCGGCGCCGTCACTATCTTTTATAAACGCGTAGAAGTGTTGTAACCGATCAAAGTGACCGGGTGCTTATCGCTGCCTTTCATCACTAACTACGCTTGCTTGAACTGTCTCTCGTCAGCGCCACCTCATCGGTGCTCCTTATCCCCACAGAGCCGACAATCGCGCTGCAGAAGAGAGAGAACTTGAGTCCGCTAGTCATCCTGTTCGTGCTGGTTCCTGCGTCGGTTCTTGGCGTATCGGTGGGCTGCTTTTGGGGAAATACGGGACACGGGGGATTATCCCATTCTATAACCCCGAACGCGAAAAGAGACTGCGGCCGTGGTTTGACAAATCTGGGGTTGCACTGCGTATAATCTCGCGCGGATTTCCCTTGCCGGCGATTTGGTGCGCATTGTTGCTGGAACCTAACAGCATCCGCTTAGAGGATTGACAAAAAAGAATTAGTGACGTCGTGCGAGAACGTGAGGTCACTCTTCGATAATGGAGATGGCCTCAGTCGGGCAGCTGTCAGCAGCCTCTTGACACTCACACTCGCTGCAGGCAGCCGCGTCGACGACGTGCGACAATCCATCATCCTGAAGCTCAAAGACGTCAGGGCATATGTCTTCGCACGCCCCACAGCCGACGCAAAGCTCGACATCTATTTTGGGTACTAACATGGTCAGCTAACCATGCTGCTTACTCTTCACGTTTATAATTATCGGTCTTCCGGCTCAGGTAACGCGTTTGAACCCCTCAGACGGCAACGATTGCTAAATTGTCCCTCTGGCTCGCGCGGAACGCTCGTGCATAACACATAAGACTTAAGAGCGCGCTCATGCACTCGTGTTTGATACGCATGCCCACATGGACACTCGTCCGTATGAGGACTTTGAATTAATGGGCGTCGCCGGCGTCACTGACGTACTTACGCTCGCGCACGACCCGATGCGAATGTCAACCGCGGACGTGTTGCTCGACCACTTTCACAAGCTTGCGCACGAAGAAGTACGCCGAGGCGCGGAAAATGGCGTCAGCGTGCACGTTGGTCTCGGGGTCCACCCGCGCTCTATAAACGCTCAGGTCGACGAAACGCTACGAGCGCTCCCCGAATATCTCTCGCACCCAGATGTGGTCGCTGTCGGGGAGATCGGTCTTGAACGATGCACTGACGTCGAGGAAAGGGTTTTTCGCGCGCAGCTGGAGATCGAGTACTACCCGAAAGTTATCCATACGCCGCGGCGCGGGAAGAGAGATGCGCTGGAGCGAATCGTCGCGATCGTTGACGACGTTGGGGTCAAGGATGTGGTGATCGATCACATCGATCCGTCTACGGTCGATATTGCACTTGAAGCGGGAACGTACGTCGGCATTACCGTCCAACCAGGTAAAGCATCGGTGCAAGATGCGGTGGATTTGATCAAAGAGTATCCTGAAGCGAAGTTTGTCGTAAACAGCGACATAAGTGCGCAGCGATCGGATTGCTTGTCGGTCGCACGGGTCTTGCACGCACTCAGCGTCGAGGGGTACGCCGATCGAGGGCAAAAGGCGTGCGTACAAAACGGCCTCGACCTATTTCTGCGATAACCGTTTGCCTCGTGAAGCCACTCCTTTGTGATCTGTTTTTTCCTTGCGTATGCTTTATTACCTTCTGTGCGCTACTTAATTTGATGATACTATGACCGACGAAAAGAAAGAAGAGAAAGAAATCACGCCGAAGGACTACTGGATGAGTGACCCTTTCGCCGAGATGCGCCGCATGCTCGACACGTTCCGCGCCAACATGGAAGACACCCTCGAGCGCGTATTCCCCTCGCAGGCGCCGACGCCCGCTTTGAAACAGCCACGCGTTGACGTAGTAGACCTTGGCGACGCCCTCCAGGTGGTCGCAGACATGCCCGGAGTGCAGAAGGAGGATATCGAGATCAACCTTACCCCTGAACGGATCGAGATCAGTGCTGAATCGAGCACCGAAACGGAACGCAAGGATGAGGATTACACCTACCGCGAGCGCGGCTACGCATCGTACCGCCGAATGCTCGACCTCCCCGCCGACGTTCTTCAAGATAAGGCAGAAGCAACGTTCAAGAACGGCGTGCTCGAGGTGAAAATCCCGAAGAAGGAGCCTACTGAGGTGGAAAAGAAAACGCGAGTGAACGTTAAGTAGGTGCGCTATGGAAGAACGACGCAAGTATCCATTCGAGGCAACCGTTACGCCCGAGGTGCTCGANNTCGTCGACGTAAGCGCGACACTGTATACCTACAACTCGTACGATCTCGACGTTTTGCCAAGCGGCTCATTTCATTTCGTGAAAGAGTTGGCCCCTCAAGACACAGAAGTGCTCAACTTTCAGGTTTTTGCAAACCACACCGGACGGGTCTATCTTCACGTCACGGCGTACCGCGACGGTGCTCTCGTGAGCTGGTACTCGCCCGATCAGGAGGTTCGACTCGTGGAAGATCCCGCGGAGATCCAGACCTTCTTCGTGAACCGGCCCTACTGGGCCTATGAAGAAACCATCGAGACGGAAACGGTCGTGCACGCCCACCGCGACGTGTCGGATCTACGGCTTGAGATCGCCGCAACTCCCCCCTCGAAAGCCCACACGCTTATGGATGTGATTGACATCGACTTTATCACAAAAGGCGGTACGAAGCGATTCGTAAGCGAGCTGTACGCGAGTGAAGAAGGCACGTACCTCCTCACAGCGCGCCTTTTCCACGAACAGAAGCTTATTAGCAGCAAGCAAGCATCATGCTACGTTGCGCCCTTTGAGGAGTGAATCTGCGTCTCGTTGGATACCCAACGACAGCCACTCCGTCACGGATTCATCCGTCACGCAACTGCAGCGAGGCACAATGAATAGAAATGTGCGGGCCGTTAGAGGCTATCTTTCGAACTACATCCGAAACGAATTCGACAATCCGTTCTACGCCTCATTCAAGATCACCCACCGGTGCAACCTGCGGTGTGGCTTCTGTAACGTCTGGGCAGATAAGATCCCTGACCTTGGTACGAATGACGTGTTCACCGTCATCGACAATCTTTCTCAAGCAAGCACCTTTACCATCAGCTTTGAAGGGGGAGAGCCGTTATTGCGCAAGGATATCGGTGAAATTCTCCGCTACACGCACGACTGCTCGAACTATATTCTGTTTACCACCAACGGACTTCTCATCGATCGACGACCATTCGCAGAGTACGCGAGGTACTTCGATTTTCTGCAGTTATCCATTGACGAGGGCCACAACAACGTACACATGTTTGATCGGCTCGGCTTTTTCTCTGATCTCGGTATCAAGACGACGGTGCAAACAGTCGTAACGAAGCACGATCTCGATAAGATCGAGGAAAAGGTGGAAAAAGTGCACGCACACGGCCACAAGATCCTTATTATGCCTGCGTTCAACTTTGATGGCACCGAAGACCTCACGCCGGATCTCATGGCGCTTCGCGAGGTCGTTACGCGCCTGAAGCGCGAGTACGGGAACACGCTCACAACGAGTCGCTCGTACATCGAGAGTTTTGACCAGCCGTACACGTGCCGAACACTTAGTATCATGATCGAGCCGAACGGCGACATTATTTACCCCTGCATGCCGATCGGCACGAAGTTGGGCAACCTCCTCGAAAACGACCTTCAGAGCCTTATGACCTCAGAACGGGCACAAGCTGACCGTGAGCAGATGCTGCGGTGCGACAGGCACTGTCTCATTTATTGTCACGCTGAAACATCCCACCTCATGTCACTGCGCAAGCTTGTCCCCTACGCGCGGGACATCGTGACATTCCGTACGTTTGGCTAGGTGAGTCGTATTACAGTCTCGCAGACTTCATTTGATGCACCGTCGCTCGCGCATTGTCACGTGCCTACCTCATAGCGAGAAAACCAATGCTCGCGATCGTAGTGCGCAATGAGCTGCAGGAAAGGGCCGGGAAATCTCATCAAACGACGCTGAAGCTTGAAAAGCCACGAGGGTTATAACGTGATAAAAGATGCTATGTTGTGGGAACCGATCGAAGGCGGGGCCGTGCACTGTTTTGCGTGCGCACACGAGTGCAAGATTAAGGAGTGGGACCGGGGGATCTGTCACGTGCGGCAGAATCTCGACGGTAAGCTCAAAACCCTTATCTATGCGGAGGTGAGCTCAATGAGCGTCGATCCGATCGAAAAGAAGCCGCTGTATCATTTTTACCCCGGATCAAAGGTGTTTTCGCTCGGTTCTGTGAGCTGTAACTTCAGGTGTGAGCACTGCCAAAACTACGACATATCCTTCGCGGAAGTTGGAGAGCTGGGCACGACGGAAATCCCCCCTGAGCGTTCCGTGCAGCTCGCTCTCGAGCGCAACTGCCGCGGGATTGCGTGGACGTACAATGAGCCGACGATCTGGTTTGAGTATACGTACGATTCTGCGATCCTCGCTAAAGAAGCTGGTTTGTACACAGTGTACGTCACCAATGGGTATATGACGTCGCAAGCTCTCGAAAAGATTGGGCCCTATCTCGATGCGGCAAACGTCGATGTGAAAGGCTTCAGCAAGAGGTTCTACAACGGCGTGTGCAAGGCGCGCCTCGATCCCGTACTCAAAACGTGCGAGCGCATGCACGAGCACGGTATCCACCTCGAACTGACGTATCTCGTTATTCCCGGACTGAACGATGATGAAGAACAGCTCACCGCTTTTAGCGAGTGGGCGGCGGGTGTTGACCGCGATCTGCCGGTTCACTTCTCGCGCTTCCATCCTGATTGGCGTATGCTTGACCGTCCCGCAACGCCCATAGAAACGCTCGAAAGGGCGCATAGCGCCGCGGCACGGGCCGGACTGCGCTATGTCTACCTAGGTAACATTTCGAGCCAGCACGAAAATACGTTCTGCCCTGAATGCGGAGCCGTCATTGTCGAACGAACGGGCTATACGATCAAAAAACAAGATAAACAGTGTCCGGGATGCGGGCGCGAAGCGCCCATTGTCGATCAGTAAGACTTTCGGGTGATGTTGAGGCACACCTTCACGATCTTTTTCAGTCGGTCAATGCTCAGCTCTTTGCGAGCCATGCCGATGTCGCTCATCAGGTCTTTTCTGCTCATGCGCTTGTAATGCTCGTTTCTTTCTATTTAAGTACTTCGAAATGAGTCTTGTGCGCAAAGATTCGCGTACGGGGCTTACCCATAAAGGTTAATACCCTGTCGCGTCCTATCGGTTGTGATGCCATGATCTGTAAACGCTTATCTGAGGTGACTGACGCCGAATTCGACCGTTTTCTCGACCGCGGTGCGGCCGTGCGCGAGGTTATGGGTCACGTCCAGAACATCATTAATGAGGTGAAAGAACACGGCGACACCGCCGTCATGCAATACACCTTAGAATATGATAAAGCGGACATCGTCGGGCTTCGAGTAACGGAAGGGGAGCTCCTCTCAGCGTACGAAAATGCTTCGCAGGACGTCATTGACGCGTTGTATCATCTTTCCGACAACATCACGTCGTTCCACATGCGACAGGTGCAAAGTGACTTGTGGCTTCATGAGGTCGCTCCTGGAGTTATCTTCGGGCAGAAGACTACGCCACTCGATCGCATCGGCGCCTACGTGCCCGGAGGATTCGCGCTGTACCCCTCGACGGCGCTCATGAATATTGTGCCGGCCAAGGTAGCCGGCGTGCGCGAGGTGGTCGTATGTATTCCGCCCATGCCTGACGGCACCGTGCCGGTGGCAACGCTCCTCGCTGCCGATATCGCAGGTGCGAACGCAATCTATAAGATTGGGGGAGCGCAGGCGATCGCTGCGATGGCGTATGGTACACAGAGCGTCGCAAAGGTGGACAAGATCGTCGGACCAGGAAACGTGTACGTAACGGCCGCAAAGCTACTCGTGCAGAGTGAGGTGGAAATCGACTTCCCAGCAGGCCCAAGTGAGATTGCGGTGCTCGCCGACGGAGGAAATCCTGAGTATATCGCTGCTGATATCGTTGCCCAACTCGAGCACGGCCCTAAATCATCTGGTTTCGTACTGACCCCCTCTGCGGAACTTGCACGCGAGGTAAAAAGGGAGCTCATTGCGCAACGAGAAGCAGCTGCCCGGAAGGACCTCATTGATCTGAGCAACACCGCCGTTCTCGTGGGCGACAGCGTGGACGCCTGCGTTTCGTTCATCAACGACCTCGCTCCCGAGCACCTCGAACTCATGGTGCGCGATCCGATTGGCGTCTTGGGAAAGATCCGCAATGCCGGAACGATCTGTGTGGGCGACTATACCCCCGCAGCTGTCGGTGATTACGCCACCGGGACAAGCTCCACGTTGCCGACCGGCGGGTTCGCCAAGTACGTCAGTGGGCTCAACGTCGACCACTTTACTAAGAAGACGAGCGTTCAAGTGCTATCGAAGGACGGGCTGGACAGCCTTGCGGACCTCGTCAGTTCGTTGGCGCAGATCGAGGGGTTGCCTGCACACGCAGCGTCAGTGCTGCGGAGACTTCAATGAAGCTGACGCGCTCGAGCGCAATCGTCCCAGAAACTGACGTGACCGTTGCGGGGTGGGTGCACGAGCTTCGCGACCTCGGTGGCATTAGCTTCCTTCTGCTCCGTGATCGCGATGGTATTATGCAAATCACCATGCCCAAGAAGAAGGTCCCGCCTGAACTTGTCGAGCATGTGCGAAGTCTAAGCCGGGAGTCCGTCGTTCGCGTCGCTGGACTCGTCAAGGAGGAACTGAAAGCGCCGCAAGGCTTTGAGATTATTCCCTACGAGGTTGAGCTACTTAGCGCTGCGGAATCGCCGCTTCCGCTTGACGTTACCGGCAAGGTGCGGGCCGATCTCGATACAAGGCTGGATGCGCGGTTCATGGACGTGCGTCTTCCAGCCACGCGCGCTATCTTCCTTATTCGTGCGACGGTGCTCCAGGAGGTACGGGCGTTTCTATCAGCCCACGATTTTATTGAAATTCAGACTCCCAAAATGGTGGCCACAGCGACTGAGGGCGGAACGCAGCTCTTCCCCATATCGTACTTTGATCGCGAAGCGTTCCTGAACCAGAGCCCGCAGCTCTACAAGCAGATTATGATGGCGGCCGGTTTGGAACGGGTTTTTGAGGTTGGCCCCATATTTCGCGCCGAGGAGCACGACACGCGCAAACACCTCAATGAAGTTACCTCGATCGACATAGAGGCATCATTCCTGGACGATCGCGAGGTCATGGAGCTACTAGAAGAGCTCATTCGGCACGTCTATGTCGCTGTTGCTGAGCGTTGCAGCGCTTCGCTCCAAGCGCTAGGCGTGTCGCTATTGATTCCTAATATACCCTTCAAACGAATCGCTTACGCGGAGGCGATTGAAACCGCGGATATACCATGGGGAGATGATCTTGACACCGCTGCAGAAAAAGCGGTCGGCGAGGAGGTGGGGGAACACTACTTCATCGTTGATTGGCCGGTTGAGCTGAAGCCTTTCTACGTGCAGCCACGCAACAATCTCTGCTACGCCTTCGACCTCATGCACCCGAGGATGGAACTCGCGTCAGGTGCGCGACGGATTCATGATTACGCCCTCCTCGTCGAACAGCTTGCCAGCAAATCGCTCGCGCCGGAAAACTTCGGGTTCTATCTCGACGCATTTCGTTTCGGCATGCCGCCTCACGCCGGGTGGGGTCTTGGGGCCGAGCGCCTTCTCGTAACCATGCTCGGTCTCGCCAACATTCGGGAAAGCGTTCTTTTCCCTCGTGATCGGCGGCGGATTACGCCATAAAACCGAATTACGCCGCTTGGGTCCGAGTTCATACCATAAAGTATAAGGTGCGAACCCCGCACTACACTACGAGGTAGGGTATGCGTTATCAAGACGATCCAGATGAGGTGCCGCGTCGCTTACGGGTCAAACAAGGCGTCCCGCGCTCGACGCTCGACCAGCGCGTCACGAATCTCGAGCATAAAGTTGCTGAATTGTCAAGCGTCCTAAACGGTATCACTCAACAGCTCGTCGACGTCAGTTCTTCAGTCCACGATATGGCACTGCTTCCGCGCGCGAACGAGAGTACTGAGCTTCCAAGCGAAACAGAGCCGGATGAGCCTTCGCCTTCGAAACTGCAGGGAAAAAAGAAGACCACCTATATCATCGCAGATGTGGACTGCACTCCAGAGCCCCAGCGTCGCCTAGGCAACGACATAATCATCGCTGATCGCGAAGTGTGAGCGGGCACGCGGCCCGACGAAACGATGTTTATTAACGAACTTGAGATTCGCAACTTCAAGTCATTTGGGAAAAGGGTGAGGATCCCCTTTTTTGACGATTTTACGGCTGTTTCCGGACCTAACGGTTCTGGAAAGTCGAACATCGTCGATAGTGTACTCTTTTGTCTAGGACTCTCGAGTTCGCGGACTATGCGCGCTGAGAAACTCACCGACCTGATTTTTAACGGGAACGGTGCCGACGAGGCAATGGTCAAGGTGAGGTTTGACAACGCCGACGCTGAACTACCCGCCGACGCGGAAGTGACGGTTGCGCGAAAGGTGCGCCGCACCGCAAGCGGGTACTACAGCTATTATTACCTCAACGGCAAGCCGTGCACGCTCGCAGACATTCACGAGCTTCTTTCGAAAGCGTGCATCACCCCAGAGGGCTACAATGTGGTGCTCCAAGGCGACATAACGCGCATCATCGAGGTAAGCCCGCTCGAGCGCCGTAAGATCATCGATGAGATCGCGGGTATTGCTGAGTTTGACCGAAGGCGGGATCGGGCGCTCGATGAGCTCGAAGTAGTCCGGGAACGCGTTGAACGTGTCGAAATCATACTCAACGAGGTAGCGCTCCGGCTTGAGCAGCTTAAAGTTGAAAGGGAGCACGCCCTGACGTATCAAGACCTCAAAGCAAAGAAACGGGACTACGAAAAAATGGTGTTTGCGTCAAAGCTCCACAAGCTCGCGCGAGAGATCAAGGCGACCGAAGAAGACTTGGTGCGCAAGCAGCGGAGCAAGGACAAGACGGTTCACGAGCTCAGCGCAACGCGAGACGCGATCTACGATCTTGACGGTCAGCTGAGCGCACTCAACAGCGCAGTGTCTGAAAAAGGTGAAAATCAGCAATTCGAACTGACAAAACATATTGAGAGTATCAAGGGCGGTCTTGGGCAACATCAAAGTAGGATCGATTTTGTGACCAAGGAGGCAGAGCGCCTCGAATCGCAGAAGCGCAAGGTGTTCATCGAAGTGAACGCCCTCAAGCAGAAGCACGAGGCACTGCAGGGCGATCTGGGGGCTGAAGCGGTGCGACGGGCAAGCCTTTCAAGCGAGCTCGCAGAGCAGGAGCAGGAGCTCAACGCGCTCAAAGAACAGCTTGCTACGCTCGATGAAAATGTGACTCAAGCGCGCGACGAACTCTTTGAAAAGCGCGAAGCGCATGGCGAGGAAAAAGACAAGCGGGGGGACGTCGTACGCGCCCGTGACAGGGTGCTCGATGTCTTACGTCGCGCCTCAACGGACGTGCACGCGCTCGAGGGGAAGATTGACGCCGTGCGTTCAGACGTGGCTTCTATAGGGCGTGATCTGGAGAAGATTCATAAGGATCGCGCCGCACTGGCGCAAAAACTGGAGAACGCGCGCGAGAACATCAAAGACCTTGAGGTGCAACGCGAGGACCTAAAGCTCGCCGCGGAAACGGTCGAAAGGCGGCTAAATCAAGCGCATCAGGAGTTCGTCCGCGCGGAAGCGCGCCTTAAAGAGAGTTTCGGCAAAGCGGTGGAAGCGATAATGGCGGCCCAGTTGCCTGGGGTGCGTGGGGTCGTGGCCGAGCTTGGCAAGGTTGATCCGAGGTATACCTCGGCTCTCGAAATTGCGGCGGGCCCGCGCTTGCGAAACATCGTCGTCGACACGGATGCAGACGCGGCGCACGCTATCGCCTATTTGAAAGAGCAGAACGCGGGCCGTGCGACGTTTCTGCCTCTGAACAAGATGAAGTCTGTGCACCGCGAAGTGCTCCCTGCGCGCGCCGGCATCGTCGATTACGCCATTAATCTCGTTGATTATGACCCGGAGTACGCAGCGGCATTTTCATACGTGTTTGGCAAGACCGTTGTCGTCACTGAGCTCGAGCCGGCTCGGGGTCTCATTGGCCAGTACCGCATGGTGACGCTCGAGGGTGAGCTGCTCGAAATGAGCGGTGCAATGACGGGAGGCATCGACCGCCGCGCACTGAGATTTATCGCCGGCGAGGAGCAAGAGCTGCATAAGCTTAGTCGCCAGATACGCGAGTACGAAAATGAACGTGAACGCCTGCAGCAAGGGCTTAACGACGTGGATGACCTTTTGCTACAGGCACGGCACGAGCTTGTCACAGCTGAGGGCGAGCGGGAGCGGCTGGCGCGGGAGACCGAGGTTTTCGAGGCGCGAAAGGAGCAGGCTAACGCAGAAGCGGACGCGGAAATCGTCCACCTTGCTGCGATGCGGGCAGAGAAAGAGCAGGCGGGCGTGAAGATTAATGAGCTTGAGGAACAAGAGGCGCTACACAGTTCAGCCGTTGCCGCCCTTGAGCAGGACATAGCGGAACTTGAAAAGCGACTCAAGGGCACCGACGCGTCAAAGCTCACTGAAAACCTCGCTCAGATCGCGGACGAGGTCCGACGGCTACAGGCCCGCATCAGCAAATGCGACGCAACCATCGCTGATTTTCGCCTTCAGGAAGACTATAACGAGAAGAAGCTTGCTGACGCTAAGGAGCATTTGGAAACGACCGATGAGGGGATCAAGGAGCTCCGGGCCAGTATCCGCGAGCATTCCGAGGCTGCTACGCATCTGGAACAGGAGCTCGCCGACGTTTGTGGCCGTGAGCGCGAACTTGCGCGCGAGCTTTCAGAACTGCGTGAAGGACGCGATGCGCTGCTAGCGCAGATCAGCCTGAAGGAGACGGAGAAGGGGGATCTTCAGCGCAAGATTGATCGCACCGAGCAGGCGATCGAAACCATTGACTATCAGCGGCTGGAGCTTGAAGCCCGTCGAGACGAACTCAAAGCAGAGGCGGGCGAGATCGACGACGTGCCGCCTGATGAGCCGCATGAGGCTATCGTAGCAGCGCTGAGAACCCTCGAATCGCAGCTCGAGTCGATGAATGACGTCAACATGCGAGCAATCGAGGATTATGACAACGTCGCCCGACGACAACAGGATCTCGCCGCACGCAAGGACACGCTTTTCAATGAACGCGCTGAGATACTCGAACGCATCGACCGCTACGGCCAGATGAAAAAGGAGGCACTGCTCACGGCGTTTGAAAGCATCAATGCAAACTTCAAGGATATTTACGTCGAACTCTCCGGGGCCACGGGCGAGCTTGCTCTGGAGAACTACGAGGATCCCTTCGACGGCGGCCTCTTCATCCACTCGTGGCAACAGGGCAAACACGTGCAGCGAATCGAGGGGATGTCGGGCGGAGAGAAGAGCCTTGCAGCGCTGGCGATGATCTTCGCCATTCAACGGTACATGCCGGCGCCGTTTTACATGTTCGACGAAATCGACATGTTCTTGGACGGTGCAAACGCCGAACGCGTCGCACACATGATTAAGAAACTCTCCTCGGACGCTCAGTTTATAGTTGTCTCGCTGCGAAAACCCATGATCGAAGCGGCCAGTCGCACGATAGGCGTCTCAATGCAGGAGGGCAACATCTCGAGCGTCACTGGGGTGAAGCTTAATTGACCAGCGATGGACGCGACGCCACTGCCAACGGCGAAGCGCCTGAAGATTTTGATGAACGATCAATCGACATTTTGGTGTCGCTCGCAAAAAACGGCGAGATCGATCCGTGGGATATCGACATCGTCGACGTCACCGACAAGTTTTTGGCCCAAGTCGCGGAGCTCGAAAAACTCGACTTGCGCGTGTCAAGCCGAACGCTTCTTTTTGCATCGATTCTGCTGAGGATGAAGGCGGACGCGCTCGAGGAATCGGAACCGCAAGACCTGGACGAAGAAGAATTGCTCGATGAAGACCTTCGCGCGTGCTTCCCCGCGCTCAAGCCTAAGGTACGGCGGCACGCGAAGCGTCGTGTCACCCTATCAGAGCTCATCCACGAGCTTAAAAAAGCGACAAAGCGAAAGGAAAAGTCAGACGTCCGCCGGCTCATACAGCTGCAACCACAGGAGTTTGACGCTTTCGCAGTGGCGCACACTGAAGACATCGAGCGGCAGGTCAAACGCGTGCAACGCGAGCTTAAGCGACGCTTCGGGAAGCAGGATCGGGTCCTCTTTAGCGAGCTTGTCATCGATAATACTGCTGAGCATATTGTACAAACCTACATACCATTGCTCTTCATGGCAACTAGGCGACAGATACAGCTTGAGCAGAAGGAACTATTCGGTGACATCTGGATCCAATGTAAAAACCTTTAACGCCCTTGCAGCGTTCATGAACAGTAATGAACGATAGAGACCTCATCGAGGCAGCGCTCTTCGTTGCAGGCAGGCCATTAACCCTTCTCGAACTAGAGTCTATCGTAAGCCTTGATGCTGATGTCGAAGAAATCGTCGAATCGCTCATCGAAGAATATCGGGAGAATGGCGCGCTTGAGATCGTTCAGACCGACGAAGACATCGTCATGCAGGTGAAGGACGAATATGCCGACGCAGTCCGCACGATCGCTCAGCGTGATCTCGAAACGCCCGTGCTGCGTACGCTTGCCGTTATTGCGTTTCATCAACCGGTCACTCAATCAAAGGTAGCCGAAATTCGAGGCAACAAAGCGTACGGGCATGTGCATGACCTCGAGGCGCGCAAGCTCGTTGAATCGGAGCGTTACGGCAGAACAAGAATGCTCCGCACTACGAAAGCTTTCGCGGACTATTTTGGTTTCGAAACGGAAAGCCTCGAGGAGATTAAGCAAAAAATCGGGCTGCTTCTGCGGTAGCCGTCCATGCGCGCCGCCTCCTCTCAGCCGCAGTTTTGGATATCGGGCAAAGAGGTTTCTTGTCGAGTACGAGCCGCCCGATTCGCGATCTTTGCTGCGAAAGCGCCGGCCACGAAGCCTGCATCCACGTTCACGACCGCCAATACCGAGCACGACTGCAGCATTGCTAGCAGGGCAGCTTCTCCTCGACCGCCTAAGCCGTACCCCGTGGAGACTGGAACGCCTATCACAGGGATATCAGTCAAGCCTGCTACGATGGTGGGGAGGGCCCCCTCTCTGCCAGCAAGGACGATGAGCACGTCTGTGTCTAACAGTTTGGAAAGCTCTGGATACAGTCTGTGAATGCCCGCTACGCCTACATCGTACGATACGATTGTCTTGCAGCTTAGTTCTTCAGCGAGAAGGCGGGCCTCCTCTGCAACAGAGATATCTGCAGTACCGGCGCATACAACGCCGACAAGTCCGTAGGGGGGTTCAACGTGCGGTTTTTCTCCAATAGCTGCGATTCGTGCTCGATCGTGCCATTCGACGTCAAAGTCTTTGAGTGCCCGCAACTGGTGCTCTGAAACCCGGGTAAGTACGACCCGCCCTTCCACCTTTAGCTGCGCCTTGACAATAGCCACGAGATCTTGCGCATTTTTGCCTTCTGCTAGGACAACTTCTGGAATTCCTACCCGATGCAGCCGCGCGGTATCTAGCTTCGCAATTTCAGCAACCTTTTCATATCCGTCGATAGTGATCTCGCGTCGAATGAGTCGTGAGGCTTCTTGTTTCGAAACCTCTCCGTCGACGAGCCTATTGAGTATTGTCTCCAAGCTAGGCATGCGCAGTCATGTTCTTAGCAAGTGTAATAAATACACCACATTGAGAAACACAACGGGCCAACACCATCGGCGTGCGAACGGACAGTTGGCAATCAGGGTAGGCCGGAGCCGTTAAATACGGTCCGTTCACTTCTATCGCTAACGAGCCATAAGAAAGTTGGAGGAGAAGAGAAGACGCGTGAAAGCTTCTGAAGACAATCGAGACGTGAAACGGCGGCTTGCACGGCCACGTGGCACCCGTGATTTTTTGCCCGGTGCGATGGCAAAACGTCGCTTTGCCGAGCTTCGGTTCAGAAACGTGGCCGAGCGCTGGGGGTACGGCGAGATCGCAACGCCGGCGTTTGAGCCGCTCGACCTCTTTACGATCAAGTCGGGAGAAGCGATAAAAGACGAGATTTACAGCTTCACAGACCGTGGGGGGCGCGCACTAGCGTTGCGGCCTGAGCTCACCGCGCCCGTCATGCGCGTGTACGCGAACGAGCTGCAATCCGCGCCTAAGCCGCTCAAGTTCTACTATTTCGGTGACTGCTTTCGGTATGAGCGACCTCAGTCCGGGCGGTACCGGCAGTTCTGGCAGTTTGGCGTCGAACTCATTGGAAGTGAAAGGCCAGAAGCGGATGCAGAGGTGATCGCGCTTGCGCAGCATATGCTGCGAAGCCTGGGGCTTGAGGCAAAGATCCACGTTGGCTCTCTGGACGTCCTTAGGGCCGTGTTTTGCGAGCTTGATGATGAAACCTGTGCCCTCGCGATGCGCTTGATCGACAAGGGCGATTTCGATCGATTGCAGGAGCTCCCACACGGCGACACCGCCATAAGCATCATCGAAGCGCCAGACCCATTAAGCGAAGCGCAAAGCGTCGCGTCGATCGATCACCTCTTGCAGGTTCTTGAGCTGCTTGATACGCTCGCCATAGCGTATGATGTTGATTTCGGCATCGCGAGAGGGCTCGAGTACTACACCGGGATCGTCTTTGAAGCTTATGCCCACGACCTCGGCGCTCAGAACCAAGTTCTCGGAGGGGGCGCATATCGGCTGGCACACCTCTTCGGCGGCGATGACGTGCCGGCAACAGGCTTTGGAATTGGATTTGACCGGATCATGCGGGCCGTCACTGTTCACGGCGAAGAGCCGCCGCGGATTATAGTCGTCCCCACTAAGGACGCGCGCATCTACGCGCTCGGCATCGCCGATGAGTTGCGGGCACACGTCTCCACGGATGTTGACGTTATGGGGCGAACGGTTCGTGCGCAGTTGACGTATGCCAACAGCGCAAGTTTCGACTTCGCCGTCATTATCGGAAAGAGCGAAATGCAGACCTCAAAACTGACGCTGCGCAATTTGAGAACCGGTGAACAAGAATCACTATGCGTTCAAGAGATTATCGATCGCGTCCTAAGCTATACATAGGGCAAAACGGACTACAGGAGACTGTTTATGAATGTCGTGCAGAGCGTGCTATGGAAACTGGTAAACCCAATAGCGATTGTCACAGTCC
Organism: Candidatus Methanoflorens stordalenmirensis; assembly: GCA_003139855.1. Classification (GTDB taxonomy): domain Archaea; phylum Halobacteriota; class Bog-38; order Methanoflorentales; family Methanoflorentaceae; genus Methanoflorens; species Methanoflorens stordalenmirensis. The sequence continues at coordinate 9,818 of PLGY01000064.1, read as the reverse complement.
GCTGTGCGGGGAATGCGAGCGGCTTCGTCGCAAGCTGGATTACCCAGGTGTCGTTCGTGCCGCCGCTGATTATGGTAGCAGTGAATCCGTTGCACTACACCTACGAGCTCATCGTCAATAGCAATGCATTTGCAGTCAATATTCTCAGAACTGATCAAGCGGAATTGGTTGAGGTCTTCGGCAAGAGCTCAGGTAGGAAAGTTGAAAAGTTCGCGTCTACGGAGTACGATCTGGGGAGCACAGGCTCGCCTATCCTCAAAGACTGCTTGGCGTTTGTCGACTGTAACGTGATGTGGACGAGAGAGGCCGGTGACCACGTTCTTGTTGTCGGCAGCGTCGCTGGTGCCGCCATCAACTCTGATGGCGAAACCCTTCAAGAAGCGCGGTCAATGTACGCGCAACGCACATCAAGCTATTCGTCATCGAGGGATCAATAATGGTGGAGCTTAATTTCAAAAATGGCCTCATTCCGGTCGCTACGCAGGACGATGAGACGGGGGAAGTGCTGATGATCGCCTTTATGGATAAGGACGCATTCGAGATGACCCGAAAAACAGGCTGCGTCCATTATTGGAGCCGAACAAACCGGCGCGTTTGGAAAAAGGGGGAGACATCGGGTCACGTTCAACGGGTAAAAGAGATCTTGGTTGACTGTGATGCGGACGCCCTTGTGATCAAGGTAGATCAAGTTACAGCGGCGTGCCACACTGGCTTCCGGTCGTGCTTCTTCAGAACTATCGACGGGAGGACAATAGGCGAAAAGGTGTTCGATCCCGAAGAGGTATATAAAAAACGCAACTAAGCACCACCTATCGTCGCGTCAACGTGAGTCGCTGGGCGGGGCATTGAACTCGAAGATGCCCCTCACAAGCCGTAACTGATGCGAGGGAGGGTGGCCGCCTCAGTTCGTGAAATATAATCTGCCAAAGCATCTGAATGCTCTTGTCAGGGTTTCGTCCCGCACGAGATTGCGGCTCTTCGGCTGCGCCAGATGCCGGCGAAAATGTTTAGGTAGATGCGTTGCACACTTTTTACTGAGATTATGACGCGTAAATGCATCGAAAGAAGCTGCCTGTATCACGCTGAGTGCGAGAGTTACTTTGAGGATCAAAACTTGACCGACTACACGAAAACGAAATCCGTGACTGGCGAGGAGCTCTGCGTATTTCATTGGGGCATTGGGTTTATGCGCGTAATGAAGAAATGTCCCGGCCGGGAACCGAAAGCGCAAAATCGACCTTGAGCTGCAGTTTAGTTGGGGATCCCTACGATTATTTGCGTGCGCTTGCGGCTTCTTGCGCGAGTTTTTGGTCCTCTACACTCGCACCGTTGTTACCGTTTGTCCATTGGATACCCGTCGTTTAGCCGGTAAGTGGCAGCCGGTCTCGTCCTAGAGGGCACGCTGTTCCAGACGCTTCGCAGCTGGTTTGAGCTTCTGAATAACTTTGTGCCGCCAGTCGTACTATTTGACGTAAAGGCGCTGTTCTTAGTCGGGTTTCGTTGTCGGACGTGTCTCAGCCAAAATTGCAAGTCGTCGTCGCGATTACAAACAATCTTTCGTCTTGCTTCGAGACCCACGAGTATATGAGCTAGGTTTGACGTCATTATGGATCCTCTCTCCTCCTCCTCCTTACGCTCACGTAGCCTGACACGGCGACGGTCGTGAGGCGCTATAATGGGAAGCACTAGATTGCACGGGAGGCACGCGTGAATGTCAAAGCTAAGAAGTATTCGAGAAGATGCTTCAGGTTTAAGAGGCGCGGGTTCGTATGCTATTATTATGTCGAACAAGTCGTATTCGATGAACGTTTCTGACATGAGTGAGGACGAAGTCGACAACGCGGTATCAGATGCGCTGCACGGAATCGTGAAAGCGATGAATCTTTGGCAAGAAAAAAAGTCGTTTCACAAGAATGTCACTGACGCGCTGTTTGACATTTTGAAACAGAAAGACCTCACCATTTTTGATGTCCTTATCAAACGAGATGAGAAAGTCTGCGAGATTCTGGATGAACCTACGAAAGACATCCCTGAAGGAAAAATGCTTGAAGGCTCGATAGATACGGAAACGGTGAAAGTGTATAACCTGCGCTCCAAGGATCCTAACGGCAATTTTGAGCTGCTGTATGACAATGAGTTTAGAAAGCACATCCAGATGACGTTGTATACTGAACGAAAAAGAATCAAGATGTGATTTGGCCAAGAACTCACCAATCCCTGCGACGCATAGCACGTGCAAGGGGGGTTAGGTTGTTTCGGTTTGGGGGTTTACATTCATGTCTCTGTCTGAATACGATCGTAAGCGATACCACCGACAAATAATCATTCCTGGGTTTGGGGAAAGTGGGCAGCAACGGCTGAAAAACTCGACCGCCCTCATAGCTGGCTTAGGCGGGCTCGGCTCACCTCTGGCGTTGTATCTTGCTGCCGCGGGCGTTGGACATCTGCGGCTGATTGATATGGACTCTGTCGAGCTTAGCAATTTGAACCGGCAGGTACTGCATTGGGACGAAGATCTGGGAAAACAAAAAGTCGAATCAGCATCGCAGAAAGTGGAAAGGATCAATCCAACGACTAGCGTTGAAGCATTCGATCTGACGATTGAGGACGAGAATGTCCTTGAGCTCACCAAACGCTGTGACATCATTCTCGACGCTATGGACAACTTCGCGGTGCGGTACATGCTAAACTCGGCGGCTATTGCTCACCACGTCCCGCTGATCCACGGCGCGGTATACGGCTACGAAGGGCGACTTACTACCGTGTTGCCGGGCAAGACCGCTTGCCTAGAGTGTATCTATCCGCACGCTCCGCCTCGCGCAGTGTTTCCGGTGTTAGCTACGACACCAGGCGTGATAGCATTGCTGCAAGCAACAGAGGCCATTAAGTGCTTAGCTGGCGTAGGCGTCCCATTGGTCGACGAACTCCTCATCTACGATGGCGAAATGATGGCATTCGACAAGGTCAAAGTGGCCAGGAACCCGCACTGCAAGTCGTGCGCCAGCTCCTGGTCGAAGTAGGCCTACTGCAATAAAGTGCACTTCGTTGTAGCGGCGCTTCACCCGAAATCCTTGTTAATAATCTCCGACACAACGGCAGTGACTTGGGGATCATATCGCTAGAACGGTAGTAATCAACGTCTGAGGTGGTTTCCAAGCGGTGATTGCGGCCGCATCACTTATGTGGCGGACGATTTTTTTGGATGCTGTCAATGTCGAAGTCAAAGCGGAGCGTTTCAGGCTCGGAGGTTGTTACTGTCTGCCTTGTCAGACTAAAAATACGCCATAACACTAGGGCCAACGCCAATGCGGCCATCCCTATAATGCCGATGAACTTCTCGTTGCCAGCATAGACTGCGAAGGAACTGGCAACAATAGCTATCAGCACGAGGACAAGTAGTACCAGATTGGTTTTCAAAAGGCGACTCAGGGTCATGGCTTCGGGACAGTGGCGAGGTCAGCGCGATGGACAATATCATGTTGAAACACTATATAAAGCTGATTTGTCGATCTTAAGACCATTCGTGCTGCGCACTGAGGTTTGCGCAGTCGCTTCTACGCAAGCAAGACGGCTATGATTCCCGAGAGAAAGACGCCGTCGAAAGTACCGGCGCCACCAATCGAGGCAATAGGGGCCCCAACCTGCTTGATGGCCCCTAAATTCGTTAAGTCGGCCCCGATCAGAGTGCCCAGCACGCCACACACATAAGCTAAAGCAAAGGCGTTGTTGACCCCCGAAAATAGTGTCAAAACGGCGATAGTATAAACGGCGGCAACGAGAGGGGAAACAAGCGCTGGAGAGACTATCCCCACTCCCTTTACAGGTTTTGATATGAGATGGGAAATGACGGCTACAAGAGTCACTCCGACGATCGCAAAGGCTAAAACGTCCGGGAATCGCCATAGGAGGTAAAGCGAGACAACAGATGGAATTAGGGCGCCGCCGACATTGATAGCAACGACCGTTTTTCGGGAGCCTTCGGCCGCTGCCGGCACCCGATAGGTCATGCCGAAAACGGTGACATAGGCGTCAGTAATGATCGGCTCAGACGCTTCAAGAGTGAATAGAGGTATGTTAATAACGCTCCCGATGAGCACAGCTAAAAGCAAAAGCAAGATGGCTTGAGCAGAAAACCCGACTCGACTAAAAGCCGCTCCGATTAGCCCAAGGAAGATGAAAACAGAGAGCAGGAGAACTACGAATATGACAAATGCCGTAATGACTGGCGAAAATGGGCTGTAGACGTACGTCCGACGATCTGCCAAAATTGCCCCCAATACGCGCCTGTTTTTCAGCCGCCGCTTCCGCGGGAAATCTAGCTGAGTCAATATAGCCGCATCGATATAAGGTTTTCAGGCAATTAGCGAAGCAAGGCACGATCTGTCCTGCGACGTGAGCGTAGCGACGAGATCTTGCGAATAGGCAGGCGGCTGCTTAGGTATTACTGCAGTGTGGCGCGACAAAGCGGCTGGCAGTGGCCATTGGCCGGGCGCTGTTGTGGCTTTCGTAGGTCGCGCATAACGCAAAGCATTGCTTTGACTAGCGCTGATGGTTCTGAACGACAGGCGCCGTTTTGTGTCGAGAAGCAGCAGTTCACAAAAGGTGTTAGTTCTTCACAGCGACGCCGACTGGCCATCTTTGCGAAGGCCGACACAATTTGGCTCCTACTTTAGGGAGCTGTCGCAGCAACTCAAAGGAATAACGCGGGCCTGCGTGTGGCGTTTAATGTCTTAAGTCGAACTCTTTTGATGCTCCGACGTAGTGATCAAACAGCTCGCGGCCCCATTTAATGCCGTCGTTGCTATAACTTAGCAACTCGTCTGAATAGTCATAAGACCCGTCCAATCTGAAGAGTCCAATCATAAAGAAGTAGTCAGTAACCGTGAAAACCGTTTTTGGGTTTTGTTCAATCACAAAGAGCCTAAGATTTGCTTTAAGCTGATCCTTGAGGGGGCTGCAGTCTGCGAGCTCTAGCATATTTTCGAGGACTTCGCGAGTAACGACAAGCTCGATCTGTATGCCTTTTGCGGCGAGTTCGGCATAAACATCAAGCAAGTCTGGCGCGAACACAGGGGCAACGCCTCGTATCACTTTGGCGTCTTCGAGCAGGGTTACAAAGGTCGAAAAGGCATTGAAAACGTCAGTGGGCACGCTTGTCAAGACTTGTGATTCTAGCAAACATCCTATGTTCTTGAGAGAATCTTCAGGGATACCGCTTAAATCGTGTTCAAGCCAGAACTTGCCAAACTGGGTAATCACGTTGACCGTTTGCACAAAGCTCTCCACATGCAACGCGACAATCTTACCCGAGCTTGTAAGCAAGTAGTTCCGCTTACCATCTTGGAAGGTGAGGCGTTCTTTCTCCAGCTCTCTGAGCGCGTGTATTGCTGCGGTTGAGCTTGCCCCTGTTGCTTGGCGCAGGCCGGCGAGGGATGTTGTGCCGTTTTTAAGTGCAAGAAGGAGCTTCTTCCGCAGGTCCGAGCATATCAATAGTCTGAGCAGCTCGCCATCGTTGAGGCGTGGCTCTACGATCGTTTCGCTGAGTTCTTCTCCTCTTTGTGTTGTGATATACATGATTGTCGAAGCGTGTCAATGATGGAGAACAATATAAAGTTTGCTATTCGTCGTCACTATGTGTCTTAATATTTAATTAAATTTGAACTTTAAGTTATTGATAAAAAATATCAATATTTTTCTAAAATAGCAAAGTCTGGGTGTGAAGACCACCAACTTCGATCAAGTCTATCTCAGTTGACGCGTCTTTAAGGCTGTCAGGCACGACCTCGCTGAGCGGCGCCTTCTCTCCAGCCTTGAGCGGAAGCACAGGCCAGCGACGTTGCGCGAATTCGTACGCCGCATCAAGGGCTTGAGAGATGGACTCATCACATTTTCTTGGACATTGCTATATTTCCGTGGCTGGACAGGTGCGATCCTAACGTTGTCTTCCCGCTTTGTATGAGTCATTAACGAGAAGTCAATTTCGTGACTCGGTTTGAGCAACGTGCATGAGCGAGATATAATAAAGATTAACTGTGTCAAGTTAAGCAGGTCTAAAATACAGCGCTCGATGAACGACCAGCGGAATTAGGCATCAGCATCCCTCAAGGCACGTTCAGCGGCGGGCAGCGGAAAGCCGCATTCCGAGCCCCTCCGTTTACTTAAAAAAAATACGGGTAGGGCGTCTTCGTCTGAAAATCACAACAAGATCAGGAAGAACGGAGTAGAGGGCGGTTCATGGATTGGCCGACGAGGCGGCACAAATCGTCGTGGCAGTTCGGGCCGCCAGCCGACCTGAGTCCACTTCGGGATATCAAGTTTCTGCGCGCGCACGAAAAGGGAAGCAAAACGTGCCGAATACTACGGTCTTGCAGGTGGAGCATGAGGGCAAGAAGACCCATAACTTGCTAGACTGTCTGCAAGGCGGGCTGTCGTTTCTTAAGGATAGCAATGCATGCGCAAGGGACTTATGGGGTAGACGGTTACAATGCGGTTCGTGCATGGACGCAACGTTTCAGCGACATAGTCTGCTTGCTCTCGTTGTGTTCTGGATATTGACCATAGTGAAGGCGCGTCGTAGGGTTCCCCCCAACAGAGCTAGTTTTCCCTTTGTTTGGCCGCTGTTTCTTTCTTTAATGCAGGATAGAGCTCAGTGGTCTTGAATCCAAACGCTTATTGCTTCATGATCCATTTGCGTTCAAGCTTATGCATTCGCGCGAACAACCCAGCTCTCCAGCAAATGATAAAAACACAAGAGAAGCTGAGAGGCCGTTTAGTAAGTTGAGATGGTCGTTAATAGCGCTTTACGCTTTTATTATTGTGTTTTTGCAAATATCCAAGAATCCCGTTGGGGGCGAGATTGAGGCCTCAGTATATGCTTTTGTAGTATTCGTTATCGCAGGCCTCCACGGCAGAGAACGTTATGGCCTCAAGAATATGGCGATTTTCTTTCTCGTGACGTGGGCAATAAGCCTCTTTTTTGAAGCTTTGAGCATACACACTGGAATACCTTTCGGACATTATCACTATAACATGCAGTCGTTAATTTCACTTTTTGGCGTGCCTTTAATCGTTATCTTCGCCTACTTTGGCACCGGATATTTCTTTTGGATGTTGTCACACGTATTTACAGGACAATTTAGCAAGAAACTTCAGGGAAAATGGATTTTTGTCGTTCCACTTATTGCGGCGTTTATCCTGGTAATGTGGGATCTAGGCATGGATCCCATTTTTTCAACCGTACTATCGCTGTGGGTGTGGGAAAGTCCAGGCCCCTATTTCGGGGTTCCCATCATGAACTTTGTAGGATGGTTTGTGACCGGCTTTATCTTTTACCAACTATTCGCGCTCTACCTGTCTAGATATGACCGAATTAGACCTCAAAAAGTGAAAACGCTTGCCAGTAAGCCTTATTGGCTTGAAGCAGCTGTTGTGTATGGCCTTATCGGTTTCACTATTATAATTACCCCTATTGCCATCTATAACGATATCACGGTATCTATGGCGTTGGTGACCGTTTTCACGATGATATTTGTAGCTATTATCTCGCTTATTGCGATTATAAATAATAATAATCTAAGATAATGGAGCCACCACTTTTCCGTCTATATCGCGTCCACTGCCTGAGCACGTGTATGATGTTCACATGAAATATTCGGCAGATACCGAACTTCCGAGCTGAGGGGTCTTTGGTCATCGTCCGGAACGTGACGAGAGCGTGTGCAATAAGGAGCGGCTCCCTGGCATTCACGCCCACCGGTGCATTCAAATGACGCCTGCGCTGTACTGCAATCAGCAATGCCTCAACTGCTGGGGGCTACTGATCTCGACGCTGCGGAAAACCTCGCCTTTGACGAGCCCGGACCCTCGTTGGCAAAATTAGCGAGAAAGCAGGCCCGGTATCGCTCAGTGGCTCTTCGCTTGTTTGGTTGTACGCAGGCAGCTTTTTTAGGCTGTCCTTGCCTTGAGGCTCTGCGAGCGACGTAGTAGCTGCCAGCTACAGAGTGCAAGTGAGCAGGGTGTCGCTGACTCAAAGGATGTGGGGCCACCCTAAAGCGAAAGGTGTCGCATAGAGGGCCAGGATTATCCACTCACCGGTTACATACGAATAATAGAGCCTGCTGGTCTTAGCGCTCGCCCTCGTAAAGCGTAGGATGCTCCAGTACCCATAAAGCACGCTAAGAATCAAAACGAAAATGTACGGGTAGAAAATGTCTCGAAACAGCGAGAATGCCACCCACGGCACAAGCGTGGAGTTCAGGAGTAGCAGCAGATTTCGTGTCTTGTTCACGCCAAGGGATACGGGGATGGTGCGCACGCCGGCCTTCTGGTCACCTTCGATGTCTCGAACGTCAAGAAGCATGGTCGCAATCAAAATCTTGACTAAGATAAAGTAGGTAATCGTTAGTACGATAAACGCGCTGTTGGCGTAGACTGCAAATGCTAGTGCCACTGCAGTTAAAGTCATCGTCCCTGCGACCGTTATACTCTTAAGAAGCACGATGTTTTTTAGTCTAAATCTGCGCGCTCCCCAGCCGTAAAAAAACGCTACAAAGAACGCAAAGAGGATGACGATGATTGCAGACGGATAGCTAAAGAAAGCGAGAACCACCGCGATGTTGACTGATTCGAGGCTCGCAAAAAGCAGGTAGTCTCGGTTTTTCTTTATGGATCGACCTCCGTCGGGCAGATTGATTGAGTCTTCTTCGAGGTCTGTCACTCTGTTCAGACTATACACAGAAAACGACAATAAGAAAGCAGCGATCAACAGCAAGGCGCTGCTCGAGCTCAAGAGGCCTTGAAGCAGAAGAGACATGTAGAGTATCGCAACCGCACATGCGCTAACGAACATTAAAGGGTAGAGCGGACTAAAGGTAACAAAGGAATATACTCTTTCTCGCCGCGTGCGTGGCTCTGGTAAACGAAATGGGGCGAGGAATTCCCCGTCTGACGCACTGCCGCTAAAGGATGACGGGTTCTGTCTTTTCGACATAATATGCGAACAATTCTTGTCCCCACTCTAGTGCGTCAGGGCTGTAACTCAGAAGGCCGCTAGACCAGTCGAATTGTCCGTCCGGCTTGAAGAAACCGATAAAAAAGAAATAGTCGGTAACCGTGGCGGCAAAGTTCGGCTGCTTTTCAATTTTGAAGATCTTGAGATTCTTTTTGAGGGCGTTTGCTAGCTCTTTTCTATCCGCTACCGTTTTTAGTGTTGCGTCCAGTACGTCGGGCGTGAAAATAAGTTCGATGGGGTCGATGTTTTTACTTACCAGTTTGTTAAATAAGGTCGTCATGTCTCCGATGAAAATCGGGGAGATGCCGCGTATCTCCTTGGAATTTTCTAGCAGCATAAAGAACGCATTAAAGACGCTGAAGAGATCTGTGGCCGTACTTGATATAATCTCAGAATCGGCGAGATATCCTACTTTATCGAGCAAGCGTTGCGGAATATCACTCAAATCGTGGTCGAGCCAAAATTCCCTGTGTTGTGATAACGCAGTGATGGTTGCGTTGATTTCTTTGAACTTTCGCGTGACTATCTCGCCAATGTTAGTGAGTAAGTAGTTGCGCTTCTCGTCTTGACGTGTAACATGCTCCTTTGTTAGCTCTCGCAAGGCGTGAACACAGGCGGGCGAGCTAGCTCCAACGTGCTCGCTCAATTCAGAAAGCGTCATCTTCTTGCCATTGCGGAGTGTTTGGGCGAGATTGTTTCGCAAATCAGAACACGATAAGAGACGTAGGATCTGCTCAACTTCTGTGTTCTCTATTTTGGATTCAGTCTCGTTCATGTTCCGCTCCTTTTGGTTTCATTTCCTCTGTGC
>PLGY01000023.1:6411-16269 GCA_003139855.1 Candidatus Methanoflorens stordalenmirensis | reverse complement strand
ATCATCGCAGGTCTTATCATCCTCGTCCTGGCCGGCTACGTCATCGCTTATCCACTGGCAGCAATAGCAACACTCATCATATTCCTAGCAATAGCGCTGATTATCCTTGCAATTGCGTACTTCATACGAGTATTCGCAAAAGGCATTTCAGGATGGCGACGGCTGCTCAACCTGATTCTATCAGTGCTAATGATTATCATCGCCGCCTTGGTAATCGATAATCCGTTCATCTATGGATCGCTGACGCTCGTCTATCTCCTCGGTTTAGCATTGTTGTTCGCCGGGATAGCAAGCGCTGCACGCGGTACAGCAGGAGGCATCGTCGTCGGGATACTCGGAATTATCATAGGCTTTGTCGTGATAGTATTCCCGGGTCTCGGCTTGGCAACGCTCGTGTTGCTGCTCGCGGTGTTCCTCATAATCTTCGGATTAGAGGCGATAGTTTCAGGCATTGTTGGGCGATGGGTTTAACCCATCCCCTCCTCTGCGCCGGCTCACGCACTTAAACGTCCGTATCGACGCCTTGAACCACTGTGTGAGCGGAGCTTAAGTGTCATTAAGCCTCACGCACGGAAACGCGAATAGCCCAAAAACACGCCTCGTACCTCGGTGACACGCGCGAATCAAACAGATAGATGGACTAAGCAGACGACAATCTTCGCTAAAATCGCGAAGCTAATTGCGGCAGGACCGCTTACGTTCGGAATGGGAACGTACGGGATTCCAAGAAAATAGACGCGGTAGATCTTTGAAACGTGTCGCCTGGCGCCAAAATTTCCAGGCGCGCCTTCATGGCGCCTATGGAGCGGGGATACGTCCCAAGCTCTCAAGCTCCTTGAGGTATTTTCGCCGCCTCGCCTCGTACGCCGTGCGATTTTCGCCGAACGGCACGTATTCCGAGATGAGCCACCCCTCCTGGGCCATAGCAACCTTCGTGCGATCAGCGAGACCTTTAAGAAAGCCAAACTCGATTAAGTGCTTCTTCCCTTCCATCTTCGCAGTCATCCACTCGATAAGGTCTGGATCGTGGGTTCCGACAGTAAAAAAAGTAGCCGTCGCGCACAGGATCTTTGATAGCTGCTTGAAACGATTCTGAATATCAGCAAAGTCCGTATTTGATCCAGCGTACGCTCCCTTTACGATCCGAACACTGATACCGGACTCCGACGCGCGCAAAACGTCATCACGTGAGCGGTCAAGGTATGCCTGCAACGCCAGGCTCACACGCCGCTTTTCTGCGCACGCTGCGGCAACGTCAATTGTGTATGTGACGAGGCTTTGCCCTTCCATATCGATTTCGAATCCGACGCCACGGCGTGCTGCTTCTCGGGCGATTGTCCGTACGTTTTTCCTGCAGCGTTCCTGGTCAAATAGCGCCCCCAAAGCGCTCAATTTGACAGTTAACGATGAGGCTAGCCTACAGTTGGAAATAGCCTTCGCAGCGGTCAAATAAGCCTCAACCGAGCCAGCAGCTTGGCTTTCTTCGCGCGCGTATTCCCCGAGCACGTCGATGACGCACCGGATGTTCTGAGCGTTCCTCCGCGAACACCAAGCGACTGCGCTTTGCAGGTCGGGTAAAGCCCATCGACTGTCAAGTGCGTTCATCTTTGCGTTGCACAGCATGGCGAGTTTGTCTATTAAACAGTTTACCGTCGTTGGCGAGTTGGACTGCCCATATCTGGAGTGCCGCGCTGGTAACTCACCACGACTCCTTTTGTTGTGTGGGGACTAACGCATCGGTCGCCGCACATAGGCTTATGACGGGCTAGAACGTATCGCGGGACAGTGATTTTTTGGAACCTAGCGCAGTAAGGGGGAACGGCCTCGTCGCCAACTTCCACCGACCGTCAACGTCTGGCGCGCACCCGGGAATCATTGTCATAGGTGGCGCGGGCGGCAGCTTGCGCAGTACGAGCGCTGTCGGCTCGCTCCTCGCAGAGCAGGGCTACGCAGCGCTCGCGCTCGCGTACTTTGGGCTCGAGCACCTCCCCGCTCGGCTTCGGGAGGTACCGCTCGAGTACTTCAAGCGGGCAATCGAATGGATGTGCGCGCAGCCGACGGTTGATCCCAGCAAAATCGGCCTCGTGGGCACCTCAAAAGGCGGTGAAGCTGCGCTGCTGGTAGGCGCCACCTACCGAGAGATCCGCGCCATCGTGGCGTATTCGCCAAGCCATGTCGTCTTTCAGGGCATCGATGAGGCGTGGTCGAATGCGTCGGCGTCGAAATCCTCCTGGATGCTAGACGGAAAGCCGGTGCCATTCGTGCCCTTCCGAATGGACAACGACTGCATAGAGCGGTATGGCTTCTATTTGGGGTTGTATCTCGGCAGCCTTCAGGACCAGCAAGCAGTAGAACGTGCGGTCATTCCCGTCGAACGTATCAACGGCCCCCTTTTGTTACTCTCCGGGACGGATGATGCCATTTGGCCGTCGAGCACGATGTGCGAGCAGGTCGTCGAACGGCTCAGAGGGCGCGAGTTCGCTTTTTCCTTTCAACATTTCTCTTACGATGGCGCAGGGCACCTGCTTGCAGGGCCGAGCCGACTTGCGCCGGCCAGGCCGATCGGTGCCGGCGACATGGCCATTGGCGGCACTGAGAGCGCAAATGCCGCCGCGAGAGATGATGCGTGGGCGAAGGCGTGCACTTTCTTCGGCACATACCTCAAGTAATTGCGGCGCACTCGTGCGCCGAGGTCAACGCTCAGCACCGACGTCTGAACGACAGCGGACGCAGCGTAAGCGTGCCGGTCTGTATGAAAAGCTATTGACTGCAAAGCAACTTAGAATCAGGCAAATGACCTTGTCTTGCGCTAATTGGGGTTACGTTTATGCCTAGATGTTATAACCCCATTCTCGACACCGTCCACGAGACCAGCGGCACCAGCGGCAACCTTAAATCGTTCTTTTTGACCTGGGAGAACTGGAACCGTTATGCAGAGAAGTACGCCCGGGCATTTGTCTCTCAAAACTTCACTTCTGGGGACCGGGTGGTGGTGTGCGCCTCGTACGGCATTTTTAGTCACGTCACGGCGATCCCTAAAATGATTATCACGATTCCAGCCAACGCTCTGACGTATCTCTCGCCGTCGAACCAGACGTTGTGGTACTGTCCGTGTTTGACCAATACGCTTGCGACGCCGTCTACGGCGACATAGATTCCGATCGCAATGAGCACGATGTTAAACCAGTGAAACACCATTTCTTTCCCCCTTGCGAACCCTGAGTAAGACCTTTTCATGCCATAACTCTATCGAACACTTGTGGCCATTTACCCTTTGAAGCTTGTTTGACGTTGGCCGCCAAGCCTCTGAAGTTTATCACACTTTCGCCATACTTTTAGCTAACAATTACCCGGATAGACCCACCATTTTGGCCCATGAACAACGATCGGGCTGAGGTCGATGAACTTATCCTTGAGATCTCGGACTACAAAAACGACTATGCCGATATGGCTGCCGAAAAACTTTTGAGGAAGTGTTCGACCAGTTGGGAAGCGTATCAATACCTGCAAGACCGCGCGCACGATGCCTGGCTACCCGACAGTGCACGTCAGCAGTTGCGACGGATAATCAAAAAGATACAGGTGCAGCTACATCAACGTCGGGAATACGGCTATGCGTATGAGGGGTCGTGAGCGCAACTTTCTAGGAGCGCGGCCATTTACCTGGTGAAGATTGGTACTCAGCCCCTGATAAAGGAGAGCAAGTCGGCGTTCAACTGATCTTGGCAGACGGTGGGCAAGCCGTGCGGTGCGCTCTTGTAAATCTTCAATGTTGCCAGCGGCGCGATTTCGACAGTGCGCAGCGCTGCGGCTTGAATTGGCACTATTTGGTCATCATCGCCGTGCACGACCAACGTAGGTATAGTCATCTTCTTCAGATCCTCGGTAAAGTCGGTCTCGGAAAATTGCTTGATGCAATCGTACACTCCAGACATCCCCGCCAGCATTCCTTGTAGCCAGAAGGATTCGCGAACGCCCTCAGATACGTTGGCACCTTGCCGATTATAGCCATAAAAGGGCAGCGTAAAGTCCTTGAAAAACTGCGCGCGGTTATCAAACACTTGTTTCCGAATGTCGTCGAACACAGCAAGCGGCGTGCCCTTGGGATTGGCTGCTGTTTCGAGCATCAGCGGCGGGACCGCGCTGACAAGCACTGCCTTCGCGACGCGGGCTGTGCCGTGCCGTGCGATATAGCGAGCGACTTCGCCGCCGCCTGTGGAGTGACCAACCATCACCATCTCACGCAGGTTTAGCGTTTCGATAAGATCGGCAAGATCGTCCGCGTATTGGTCCATCGTGTTGCCGTCCCACGTTTGTTCCGAACGTCCGTGACTTCGGCGGTCATGCGCAATCACACGATAGCCGTTTTGCGCCAGAAACAGCATCTGGACGTCCCACGCGTCGGCACTGAGTGGCCAGCCGTGACTAAACACGACGGGCTGACCNNTCCTTGTAATAGATCTGCGTGCCGTCTTTGGTTTTGATTGTGCTCATCTTTCTCTCCTTGAGTTTAGGAACAGTGATTTTTTTCTTTACACGATCTCTCGTTCGTTAATTCGACGTCTTTCCCAGAGTCAAAACGTTGAGGACGTGTTCCCTGACTTTGTTGGTTGGTACCAAGCCCAACTTTATTTGTATCTTTTCCGTTGAAAGCGCAAGATAGCTCGCTAAGAGCATCGGGACGACCGGATCTTTGAGATAGACTATTCTCGCCCAAGTTGAAGACCTACGATACCGTCAAGCGTGACCACATTTCTTCTGCGCGAGACGACTTGTTAGTTTCCCACCGCACGGGTAGGCCTCTTTACGCCGTCATTCATGAGATGCACATATGATGAACTGTCGGCGGTGCAAGAATTACGCCCATTGTAAACTGCGTGGCGATAGAGAGGCCGTTCCATANNTTCATGTAAAAAACACCGACCAGGAGGGGAAAAATGATAGAAAATGGGCTAATCTTAACGGGCAGCGACGCGGAGCTATTGAGCCGTGCGCTTTCAGAGGTCAAGACAAAAGTCTATGAGAAGTCCGAGACTAGTTTAGATGATACCCAAGCATTAGATGCCATTGTTTCGTGTTTCAAAACTATGGAGAGGGAAGAAGAAGAAAAAGAAACAGGTCACGCATATCTTAGCCCCTTGTGTAAGCGGCTTGTCCTGGGGACGCTTCTCGATAGGGCCAGCGGTGCAGAAAGAGAGTGACGCGGGGGGAAAATGGTGAGCGAAGAACGTGATAGTGAAGAGGTGACGTGGGATGTCGATGGGATCGCGGTCTATGGGACTTTGACGCGCCCCGCCAATACCGGCCCGCATCCAGCCATCGTTTTTGTCGCCGGCAGCGGACCGACTGACCGAGACTGGTGCTCACCACTCCTGCCTGGTACGAACTGCAGTGGTCGGCTCCTTGCTAACGCCCTTACTAAACAGGGATTCATTACGTTGCGATATGACAAACGAGCCGCGGGGCCACGTGTGCGTGAAAACCTCCCGCAGCTTATCGGAAAGATAAGCATGCAAGGACACCTCGACGAGCTGATCGGCGCTGTCACTACACTCATGTCGCTAACCGACGTCGATGTCTCGCGATTGTTTGTGTTGACGAACAGCGAAGGAGCCATCCACGCCTTGAACTATCAAAAGGGGATAGCTCATCGCCGATTCGACGGTCTCGTCCTGACCGGCGCTCCGGGCCGTCCGATTGGTCTCGTTGCACGGGATCAACTGCTCGCGCAAGTCGGGCCTCTCGCCAACGGAGATGAAATAATGAAACGCTACGATGCTTGCATCGCCGCGTTCGTCGCTGGCAAACCGATAGCACCTGATGCAGCCTTGCCTGAAGTTATGAAAAGCCTTTTAGCCAGCTTAACTGTCCCCGTAAACCTACCATTCGCTCGCGAGCTGTGGCTCGAGAATCCGGCGCACCTCGCGTCGCAGGTATCGGAGCCTATGCTGGTTGTTATCGGCAAGAAGGACATTCAAATCGACTGGCGTGCTGACGGTGGTCCGCTACAAACCGCCACCGCTACCAATGGCAACGCTACCTTCGTGTTCCCGGACAACACCGATCACGTGCTCAAGCGCGAACCTCGACCACAAGACGAGCTTGTGGCCGCTGAAGTTTCAGCGCGTTATAATGCCGAAGGCCGTGTTCTAGATTCCGATGCCCTTTCTGTCATCACAAATTGGTTGGTTGAACGGTCAGACGAGGCACGGTGAACTCAACCGACCAGCGTGCTAGTGGTGAGATCGAACCTTCGCCCGGGGCTGCGCCCCATCTCTTATCGCATGCTGCATTAAAAAACAGCGGTGATATCAAAACTACCGTAGACGCTGTTTTGCACATTAGCACATTGAGATAAACACCGTCTAAACGGTTGCATACTATTCTTCTTTGTTTATCATCCTGGCTCATAACGCCGTGATAGTGGGCACAATCGTAGTAGTTTAACCTCATCCGGACACTAAGCACACGCTAAAAATAGTGCGGCGCGTGATGGTCTTGGACACTTCTCAAAATAGTGAAAGAGTTCGCAAAAACGGCCTCACGTATATGCTATATCATATACTTCTATTTTATGTATTCGGCCTCGTTGCGTGTTCTTTTAGCCAGTTCTTGGCTCCTAACTCGTTATTTTGATTGGGTCATAGCGAATTTATAGTTTGGCGCAAAATATTAAGCAATTCATTACTGTCGCTGCTATTCAGGTTCGTATCAGATTGAATTTAGGGGAAGAACGCATGGAAATAAAATACGTGCCGACAACGTGTCCCTATTGCGGGGTCGGCTGCGGACTTAACCTNNTAAATGAGGGAAAACTCTGTCCTAAAGGCCTCTCATGCTGGGAATTCGTGCACGATGAGGATAGGCTCACGACTCCGTTGATCCAGAAAGATGGCGAGTTTGTTGAGGCTACTTGGGACGAAGCGCTCGATCTTGTGGCTTCGCGATTAACGACAATTCACGAAGCGAACGGCCAGAACTCGGTCGCGTTTCAGGTGTCGTGCAGAACCACGAACGAAGAATGCTACGAGATGCAAAAACTGGCGCGCGTCGGATTCAAGACCAACTACGTCGATAATTGCGCGCGCATTTGTCACGGTCCATCTGTCGCTGGACTCTCGTTATCCTTCGGTTCTGGCGCGGCAACAAATGGTTTTGCAGACGCTCTGAACGCGGATTGCATCTTCATGATCGGCTCAAATGCGTTAGAAGCGCACCCGCTCGCTGCGCGAAGGATCATCCAGGCCAAAGAAAAGGGCGCACACCTAATCGTCTGCGATCCACGGTACTCAATGACGGCGAAGCAGGCTGATACATACATGCGTTACAAGCCTTCCTCTCAAATTGCCTTGCTTAATTCAATGATGTATTGGATTATTGCGCAAGACTTGCACGATAAGGACTTCATCGCAAATCGGACGAAGGGATTTGAAGACCTAAAGGCGACGGTTCAGAAGTACGCAGACGTGAAAGCTAGAACAGGAGTGCCTACTGAGTTAGTGAAAGAAGTGGCGCGGAAATACGCGGCCGCTAAAAATGCCGTAATTATCTACTGCCTCGGCATTACCGAGCAAACAACTGGGACGGATAACGTTATGTCGCTCGGGAATCTTGCGATGTTGACGGGAAACATCGGAAGACCCGGGGTTGGCGTCAATCCGCTTAGAGGTCAAAACAACGTCCAGGGCGCCTGCGACATGGGGGCCTATCCGAATATGTATTCCGGCTATCAGAAATGCGAAGTTCCTGAGAATCGCGAGAAGATGGAGAAGGCGTGGGGCGTCGAGGGACTTCCTGGCGAATATGGGTTGACCCTGACCGAGCAGATAGACGCATGCGGCGACGAGATAAAAGCTATGGTCATCATGGGTGAAAACCCGATGATGTCGTTCCCAGATTCCAACCACGTCCGCAGGCAACTCGAGAAACTCGATTTTCTTGTGACGTTGGACATCTTTCCAACAGAAACGACGAAACTCGCCGATGTCATACTCCCGGGCGCGTGCTTTGCGGAAAAGGACGGCACGTTTACCAGTGGTGAACGCCGAGTGCAGCGTATAAGAAAGGCAGTTGATCCGCCAGGCGAGGCCAAAGCTGACTGGGAAATTTTAACGGATCTCGCTCACAAACTCGGCTTAGAGGGCTTTGAGTTCACAAGTGTCGAGGACGTCTTTGACGACATGCGAAAAGTGACGCCTTCGTACGCAGGGATATCTTATGAGCGACTCGAGAAGCCCGAAGCCCTTATATGGCCGTGTCCAACGGTAGAACATCCAGGAACGCCGATTCTCCACAAAGAGAAATTCGAGTCGCCGGACGGGCTAGGGGCCTTCTATGGCATAGAAGACAGACTTCCTGCGGAGCTGCCAGATGTCGAGTACCCGTTTGAACTCATGACGGGCCGGATCTTGTTCCATTACCACACCGGAACTATGACGAGGCGATCGCCAACGCTTGACCATGAAGTCCCAACGGGATATATTGAGATCAGTGTTGAAGATGCGAAAGAGCTTGGCATACAACAAGGTGACCGCGTAAAGCTTCGAAGTCGTCGCGGTGAGGCTGAAACGCTTGCACGCGTCACGAGCGATATGCCTAAAGGCGTGCTGTATATGAGTTTCCACTTCAGCGAAGGCCCTGCTAACGTTCTGACGAACACGGCACTGGATCCAATGTCAAAGATGCCAGAGCTGAAGTACTGCGCTGTGGCGCTTGAGAAAGCGTGAGGAGGTACACAAAGATGGTTAAAGTAGGCGATATGTTCTACGCGCAAGCAGCCGATATTTCCATTCAGAAAAAAGGTGAGTGTGGCGGCGCCGTTACCGCGACGCTGAAGTACCTGCTTGAGAACAAGCTTGTCGACGGGGTGCTCGCGATGAAACGCGGTGTGGACATCTATGACGGCGTGCCGACGCTCGTTACCGATCCGGCGAGGATTACAGAGCTTTCGGGGTCGCTGCACTGCGCCCCTGTCATTCAGTCAAACGTGCTTTTCAAGTACCTCAACGGCGCTCAGGACATGAAGCTCGCTGTCGTTGGCGTCGGGTGTGATTCGCTCGCTATGCAAGTACAGATACGAAAAGAAGAATTGAACGCTGACAACCTCGTCCGTATTGGCCTCAACTGCGGGGGAACCTTCCCACCGGTGCAGGCCCAGGAAATGATCCAGAAGTTCTACGAGACCGATCCGATGGACGTCGTCAAGAGTAAGATTGCCAAGGGGAACTTCATCATCGAGACGAAGGATCACGAGCACAAGGAGTTTAAGATCGACGATCTTGAAGAGCAGGGCTACGGCCGACGGGCTAGCTGCCGCCGTTGTGAGGAGAAGATCCCGAGAACGATGGACCTCGCGTTCGGGAACTGGGGAGTCATCGGTCCTGACGTGGGTAAGGCTACATTTGTCGAGGTCTGCTCTGCGGCGGGGGCGCAACTGCTCGAGGACGCTGTTAATGCTGGTGCCCTGACGACGAAGGATCCACTTCCAAAGGGGATTGAGATTCGAGCAAACGTCGAAAAGGCGATGCTTAAGCTCGGGGCCAAGTGGCAGGCGCACGACTTCCTGAGCGGTGAGGAGCGCGATGAGTTCTGGCTCGAGCAGTTCGCGAAATGCATAAAATGCGGAGGCTGCTGGAAGGCGTGTCCCATTTGCACGTGCGATGATTGCAAGTTTGAGAGCTGTGAGCCGCGCTGGGTTGAAAGCGGTATTCCTCCTTCGCCGAAGCTGCAGTACACGCGGGCGGCACTTATGGATGCCGACTGCGTGGACTGTGGTCAGTGCGAGGACGCATGTCCTGTCGAGATTCCCCTTTCGTCGTTCTTCCACCAATCGACCAAGAACACGGCTAAGCTCTTGGC
>PLGY01000023.1:0-6364 GCA_003139855.1 Candidatus Methanoflorens stordalenmirensis | reverse complement strand
TATGCGGTTACTATGTTAGTTGCAGATCATTACCAAGATCTTCGTCGTGATTATGCCATGCCGAACTGCGAGCTGCTTGAGATTCATCGGAGCAAAATCTCGCTCCACCACGCCAAGGCAGGTACGGCTACCCTGTAATACGCCTTCCCTTTACAGTCTCAAAGCTTGCAGGACTGTGGGCGCGTATCTATCAGACGGTTCACGATGGGGCGCTCGCATTTCTTGTCGTTGTCTCTGGCGCAGCCACAGAAAAAGGTGCTAACCAGTCTGAAGACGCCGTCCTAAGCGCCAAATTGCCCGTCTTGACATGGCGGAGGTCGCCGGTTCGAATCCGGCCGAGCCCACTGTCCTTTTTCAAATAGGACACGCTGAAGCCGTCTGTTGGGCATTTGTCGGACGTGAGGATTGTGGCGAAAAAGGCGCCATAGGGGTGCGGCGTACTCCTGAGCGTCTTTGCCGCCCGCGGATTTATCTTTTCACTGCATCACTTGCAATCGCTGTCAGCCGCCGATCAGCAATCCTATCAGGACACCCGCGATAGCTGCGGCGGTTGCGATGGCTAGGGTCTCCATTACCGTCCTTCCCACCGGGCGTTTGCCTATCCTTGCCCTGAAGAGACCGAGCAGGATCAGGAGGGTAGCAGTTCCCATGATACAGATTATCCGGGCCTCGGCAAACGGCAGAAATACGAAAGGTATCACTGGGGTGAATCCGGCTGTAAGATCCGTGATCCCCATCCAGCCGGTTTGCACGAGCGCGGAGTCTTTCCCGGAGGTGGTGGTCTCCTCACTGGCGACCGCGTCCTCGAATGTGCAGATCGCCAGGGGGTTAGCCTGTATATCAGTCCGGATCGTATCGAGGCTTTTACTGCTCAGGCCTGCTCCCTGCAGCACGCCCATCAGCTCGTTCACTGCATGGTCAGGATCACGACGGATCTCGGCTTCCCGGTGCTTTGCTTCCACCCGGGCTTCGTCTCTCTCGGACTCGAGATCGAGGTAAAGCCCCGCCATCATCGAGACCGACGCCGCAACGGCGGCCGTAGCACCTGCAAGAAACACGGCACTTCCGGACTGGGCGCCTACTGCGACACCTAGCACGAGCCCGAAGATCGAGACGGCACCATCCTCCATGCCGTATACGATGTCCCCCGCAGAGCCGCTGAGTGAGTCCCTCATCCGGCTGAGGAATGACGGGCTGGTTACTTCGCTCATGCCCGGATCAACCTCAACATATCAAAATCATAGCTCCCCGTCCGCTCTGCAAACCCCCCGGATGCTTGCGCTGTGGGTGTAGCGCTTACCGGCATGACATGCACCGCTGAACCGAGCAGCACGCTGATGACAACAAGTGCAGCAATAGTTTGTCTCTTCATCGTAGGTCATCCCATCATATTCTTTCATCAGGCGGCTGCGATGCTGCAACCGCCGATTTGGCAAGCTAGAAATCATGATGCACTCGTTTAATAAACGTTGCCGTGCCCTTTTTTATCAATATTGCCTTATTTTGTCAATATTGCCTTAAAGAGGATTTTCTCGCACTCCTGTAACGCCACGAAAGCCTCGCCATTTTTACACAATACGGCTAACCAAACAATACGGGTAACTAATAGCCGCTTCACACGACCATCGAGTGAGCGTTTCGACCATACTTTTGCGGTCAATCGACCCTGAGCGTTAGGTTGGCCGTCGCAACAATCACAGTGCCTGTANNGCTGACCTTGCGCGGCACACGTCCGCACCCAGTCGTCGCTGCCCGGCTTTCCGGTCTTGGCACAGCCGTCCATCCGCGGCAGCAAGGCGCTCTTGAGTTGAGCATGCTGCACTACTAACGGAAAAGGCCCGATTCATATAGTAAACAGTGGACATATAAGCCGAAGACCAACTGATGCTCGTCGCCGCTTGGAGTTTAAAAGCTTTAGGTCACCGTGTTCGGAGATTATCGGAAAACACTTCTCTTTCGTTGTTCCCCAAAAACGATCGCCAGCAAAGGTGGAGATCCTCCCCATGTAACCCCCCACTGCGAGGGTTCTCAGAGAAGAAAGAGGCACTAAGGAAGATTTCGTCCAATGTTCTTGTGACGCTAACACTCAGTCTTCGCGTGAAGCTGAGGTCTCTGATGAACTCTTCGAGGCTCTGAACAGCGGCGTTAAGACTGACCTAGACCTGTCCAAACCCTCGCCGCGTCTGTCACATCGATTCTGACTTAGGCGCGCGGGCGCATAGACGCCGAAGGTTCTGCCGACCTCCTCACCCAGCGGACGACGACATACTCGATCGGAGGAAGGAGCAGGTAAACCGCCGTGCTCCACGTCTTCCCCGTCAGGGCGATAAGGACCGCGAGGAGGGAGACCAAGGGAACGACCAGGGCGCGGGCGCCAACCTGCCGGACAAAACCGGGGGTCATTCCGGGTTCAACCAGGCGGTCTTTCCCCGTGGCGTACTTCCATTGCAGGAACATCCCCATCCCGAGTGCAAAAAGGTTCAGCTCGAATACGATCTGACCGAGGGGGACATTAGGAAAAGCACCCGAAAACTGGGTGGAGAAAGGAAGGAGGGCGACGAACATGAGGGTCCCCATATTGAGCCAGACATACGTCCGGTTCAAGCGACTCACGGGGTGGAGCTCGATATGGTGGCTAAGCCAGAATGCCCCGAGGATCAGGAAGGCCAGCACATAATGGAAAAAATCAGAGTACAGCGAGAGGAGAAGGTTCGCAACGAAGGGTGTTGACTGGACCAGGTCCGCCTTCGCCGGTATGCTGATGCCTATAACAAGCAATGTCATCGAGAAGGCAAAGATCCCATCCGTCAGGGCTTCCAGCCGGCTTTTGGTAAGGTGCATCACCTCACCTTCCAGATACCGGCTTTTGGCAAGGTCCACGGCCTCACCTAGCAGATTTTCTTTTTTCATGAAAAGCAATCTCAGCTGTTAATTCCTGAAGGATTAATCTTTTGTTTTTCTCCCGCAACAGGTCAAACATGCGGGGATTTCGACGTCATTCCCCCGCCTCAGCACAACGCCAGGGGCGCAAGGGATCCTGAGAAGTGCATGCCATTCTGACTGCGATCCACTGAAGGCGGCACCCCACAGGTTGCTTGGCGGGACCCTGTCTTAAGCTGGTGCGATTGCGGTCGGCATCGCGTTCTTCGCTACGCCGGCCAGCGCGTCGTCTTTCTGCTTGTTCGGGGCCGGCGGTCTCGTCGCCTTCGTGGTGTGGGAAGCGCGTGAGCCGCAACCCATTATCGACATCAGCCTTTTCAAGAGGAATCGCGCGTTTGCGCTCGCCATCGCAGCGGGACTTTTTTATCAAGCCAGCTCATATGGCGTGGACTTCCTCGTGAGCATCTATTTGCAAACTGTTAAAGGATTAAGTCCGTTGGAGGCCGGAACCATCCTCGCTGTGATTCCCGCGGTCACCGTTATTTTTTCCCCCCTAACAGGAAAGGTCTCTGACAGAATCGAACCCCGGATTCTGGCTTCAGCAGGGATGGGAGGTATCGCCGTGGCCTTGCTCTTCTTGAGTACCCTGAGCGTCACAACCGCCGTCGGGGTTACGGCGATTCACGTCTACCCTAAAGATGATGACACATACGAATTTTACGTAACGTGGCTATCGCGCCGTCCTTTTTTTCGCTCAATTTTGGCTGCTAGCCTGTTCAAAATTTGCTACACGGCTTCCCTTAGCAGCAAGTTCTTTCGTGGCGTTCATATTAGCCGGTTCTCAAGTTATCCTATTTGTGGAATAATGGGAGCCTGGCCGCTCAGATCCAACGCCACTACGACCATATTCTTTCTTGTTTTGTGGTAATTGTTAGCCGTATAGTGCAACCTCGAGCCTGGGATTCTCATAATGTGTCAGTCGTTAGAGCGGAGCCCGTAGCACCGTTAGTTAGTATACAAAATGCGCTTTTGTTTACTTGATTTTCAACGGAGCGCGATATGACCCTATTCATTTCCCAAAATAGATCGATTGGGAAGTTTCTTATTCCCTTCCCTTTTGCATTATTGATTAGGTGCTCTTTGGGTGAGCCTTTTAGCCATTCTTAGCCGCGCGAACCTCCTAACCGCCTTACATCTTCTTTGACGGCCCTCTCTACTAATCTCTTTAGATTATCGGACTCATTGCCTTGCGGAGTCCTTCACAACATTTTTCAAGTTTCTCCAGGCGGTTTTCGAAGTCTGCTATTTGACTCGCTAAGTCACCAATCAGTATTTCGTCCAAATGCATCACCTCCTTGTCTTTGTTGCAGTCAATTCCACAGAGAGAGATACTATGGGTGTTCCTTGTCGAATTTATCGACTCCCTTGGCCCACACTGGGTATTTCTCTGCGGTAGCTTTGCTCATTTGTTCTAAAGTCTTTCTGGTGCTTGCTATTAGCTCCGCCCCTCTTCTTGCGTCATAACCTTTTTTTTCCTCCAAAAAATCCAATATTTCTGCGAGGAGCGTCCCCTCCCACGCTATCTCCATCGCGGCTCTAAGTGCGACCATCTCAGCAGGGGAAGCACCTTCAGCACCAGCACGTTCTATGCCACTCATTATTTCTGAGTAAAAATTTGGTTCGTCTTCTTCCACGACGTATCACCTCCGGCATTATTTCGGCTTAGTCATTTGTTGATAAGCCTGTAGAGACTTTATTTTTTTCCACCGAACAGGTCCTGCGCTCTCTGACTTCATTTTTATTTTTTAGACCCAAACGGGTGGTCACCGGCAGCTTCAAACTTAGAAGTGTTCTCGGCGCTTATAGGACTCTCAACGCGTGTCTACCAAACGGTGCACGATGGGGCGCTTGCCTTTCTTGTTGTTGTTTCGCCTTCTAACAAAGCCGCAGAAGAAAGTGCAAAGAAATCAGAAAATGCCGCAAAAAGCGCCAAATCGCCCGCCTTGACATGGCGGAGGTCGCCGGTTCGAATCCGGTCGAACCAATTAAGAAACCAATCAGGATTCGGTGTCACTCTGAACTGATCGTGAGCTGCACGTTTTTTAACGCTTTATATGCGCTCTCTTCCAGCCGGTTCTCCCATACGCCGAAGGCCAAAGCGTCAAGCGGCCACCACAAGAGTACCCATCCGCCAATAAGCAGACCCCCGCTCAGCAGCCTGATCCCAAAATTCGCATACGATCCGAACCACAGCGCGAGCCCATTCAACACAAGAAAAGCGAGGATGCCCACTCGCAACGTGCGCAGGCCTTTATATCGTGCGATGTCCTGTCCCTGTCGCGCATTCTGTGCCCAGGCTTCAGAGTATTTACGGACGGCTTTCAGCGTCTTCGCCTCCAGATCCGGCGTTATCTGCTCTGCGGGAAGCAGCACTGTAAGTTTAATCTCCTCTGCTGATGGGTGGCTGTACAACTCATCGACGATGTAGTCCATACCTGTCTTGAAACTGTACGGTTGGTAGTAGTCAGAAAATGGTGAAATGTTCGGGTCATCAAAGAGGTGGTTGATATCATGGAGCCGCAGCGTCGTCTGATACACCTTCTTATTCTTCATCGGTTCGTTCCTCGTTGCATCATCGGTACCTTTTGCTTCGTCCGTTAGACCGGAGCCGATCAATCTTTGCGTCTGCAGGAGACTTTTCTCGCGCACCAAGGCGGGCTTTTCGAGCGCATGACTAGCGTCAACGCTTTACGCTCCGCGGTTTCGTCACCGTATGGCTTGATCCAAAAAGATTCGCGTCACGTACCGCGTGTTAGATACGAAAGGATATGAAACAAGCAGTGTGCATCTTAGTGGTTGCCGCGTTCGTGCTGCTGATTACAGGGGGGGACGCGCCACCAATCAAACCGCTTCTCCTCAGCCGACGACCGGTGCAGCGGGTGCCACGTACGTCAACAGCAGCATCGAGAGTGGCAACGGCAGCTTCTACGCCTACTCCAAACTCAACCCTTGTTCTGCACCGAGCATATTCGCTTCAATTACGCCGATACCACCCGTTAAACGAACCCGCCCACCCACAACACCCCGGGGCCACGTGTAAACGCACTTAGGCAGCGGAGGATTCTAGCGCACGAATTGCATTTAGATAACCCATCCGGTAAGATCGCCCGAACGACTCGGCACTCGCTTGGAGAGCACCATGTAGTCACGGGGCTCGGGCACAGCGGTGCCCTGGCTATGAAAGCTTAATTTTTGCCCATCGACACCGAGTGCTCCGTGCTTCTCGCGTGAATTCGACGAGCAACCCGGTTCCCGGCAGAACTCCTCGTCAATACCAGCGTTCTTCTCTACTGCTTTGACGTATCGATGCTCCCCAGCAGAGCGTCGCAGCTATTGCCAGCTTCTTATCGGCATCGTGGCTTTCACCCCACGCATCGCTTCTCGCATCGCTTCTCGCATCTCTTCTCGACTAGCCTTCTCTTTA
>PLGY01000065.1 GCA_003139855.1 Candidatus Methanoflorens stordalenmirensis | reverse complement strand
CTCAGCCAATGACTATCCGGGGTCACATGCATTTTCAAATGTGAACAACGAGTGCGTGGAAGTCGACGAGCTAATACTCAAACTCGCGGACTACAGGAACAACTATGCCGATATGGCGGCCGAAAAACTGCTACGAAAGTGTTCGTGTAATTGGAAAGCGTATCAGTACCTGCAGGACCATGTGCGCGATGCGTGGCTTCCTGACAGCGCCCGGCAGCAACTACGACAGATTATAAGAAAGATACGGGTGCGATCGCATCAGCAGCGCGAATATGGGGTGACGTGCGAACCATCGTAACGCATTAATCCTACTGCGTTTCACACGGAATCATTACGAAGAAATGGTGGCTTGCAAAAATGGACTATGAAAGCGAGATAGATGACTTGAAAGAGCGCGTGACAAAGTTAGAAAAGAGCGTAAACGAATCAATAGCCGAGCTTAAGAGTCTTCTCGACCAGATACGGTTTGAAAACGACCGAAGAGACCTTGAAAGCCTCAGCTTGCGCTGACTTGTCTTTCGGCCCAAACTTGCGTATGCTCTGGCCACTATTTCAGTCCAGCAGGATCTCCTCGATAGTGCGCCGCTTTCGTGGAGCAGGGGCCTCATCAGGGTAGCCGAGCGGCAGCAGTGCAACGACGTGCATTGCGTTACTCCAGCCAAAAATTTCCTTGATCTTTTGCTCATCGATCATTCTCACCCAGCAACTCCCCAAGCCAAAATCCAAGGCCCGCAACACAATATGTTCAACAGCAATAGCGACGTTAAACGCAATCGCAGGAGCCAGATCTTGGACGTTCATCGTTTTCAGTTGTTCGGCCCTCTCACGAAGAACGCGCACCATGCTCTCCTCAAGTGCGCCTTCCTTCCCAAAATCCTGACTTCTCGCGGCGATGCCTTCAAAGTAGCCGTGGAGGTCGGCGCAGCATACCAGCACCACCGGAGCCTGCCCCACAAATGACTGGTGATACGCTGCTTCTACCAGTTTAAGCTTGGTCTCCTCGTCGGAAACTATCTTGAAGCGCCACGGTTGCGTATTGGAGGCTGAGGGTGCCAATCTAGCGGCTTCTATAAGCGCCAAGATATGCTCTTCGGGAATACGGTCGTTTTTAAATTTCCGAATGCTGTGCCTTTGCTCGATCGCGTCTTTGGTGGTAAGCTCTTGAGTTGTCATATTGCTCTCCGTTCGATCTCTGGTCTCGTTTCCCCCTGTAGTCACCTAAAAGGAGATCCGTTCAATTGTAGACTCGCGCCC
This sequence comes from Candidatus Methanoflorens stordalenmirensis, assembly GCA_003139855.1. Classification (GTDB taxonomy): domain Archaea; phylum Halobacteriota; class Bog-38; order Methanoflorentales; family Methanoflorentaceae; genus Methanoflorens; species Methanoflorens stordalenmirensis. Next base: position 5,764 of record PLGY01000065.1, on the reverse strand, counting down.
GCTGTCGGAAAAGGTCCAGAACCACGCTTCGCCTTTCTCAACGCGGAATATGGCGATGTTCTCAGCAGTAGGACGCAAGAACGGCCGCTCCTCAAGAAGACGCTCTTTGAGCTTCGGGTCATCAAGGAACGCGACCACGCCTGACGCCCGCAGCACTTTTCCTATGTCCATTGTTCCTCCCTCGCCGGGCGGGTGTTTCGGTGGGGCGTAGAAACACAGCTCAACCTTGTGATTTGCCGTCAGCTGCCGACACATCGCTTTCACCTTCGCAGTGGAGAAGTAGAAACCCTCCTTGGTCGCAAACCACATTCCCAACATGCGAACCCGCGGCTGGTCGCCGTCAACGGTCGCAGCCGCACATAGGGGGTGCTCCGTTGCAAACTGGATGCATTCGTCGAAGTCCATCGTACCATCACCGCTCGTTCGTGTGCATTCATTGCTTAATTAGCTGGTGAGAAGCATGCAGTAGACTCTCTCCGTCGTCGTGCGCGTCAGATACGACACGCGCGTGAGCACGCCAATAAAACCGCCCGGCGAAAACCCGAGAGTGTCAGCGAACAAGCCACGCCCGATGCCGGACGTGTCTCGCCTTCTACCGCTATGCGCAATAACCATCTCTAAAGGTCGCTCTCCACCGCTAGATCCCCTTATCCTTCAACGCATGAGAATCGCAGTCCAACCGTTATTGAGCAATGGCGGGTCATTGCAGATCACTTGTGCGCGCGCTCTGCCTGCTGATGTCAATCGTGCATAGATTCCGCCAGCCCGAGCAGGATCCTTCACTTCGATCCACCCGCCCTCTACAAGACGCTCAAGAAAGCCTTGTATTTCACCTTCATTGTAACCTGCTGACGTTCCAGTTGCTTCGGGAACGACCACCCAGCCGTCTTTGTCGCTTTCACAGGCTTCAAGATGGCAGTGTGCAAGCTGACAGAAGAACCGATCTCGGCGCTCTTTTTGATTGATCTCTACGTGCTGCTCGCCCACGTCTAACCCCTCTTTTGCGCGGTGCCGGATGTAACCATCCAGCATATTTGTGGCCCTAACTCCCACGAGCCGCGCGCGTCTTCAGCGCCGGCGACGAACTCCTAAAACACGTAGTATCGCTAACAACTCCACACGCGCCCTTCCTTCATAATGGGTTTCCGCGGTATGAATAAGAACTTTCCACCAAGAAAGTTCGCTTTAGGAAGGCCAAAAACAAAGAAAAAAGGGTGCGTGGCAACTTCGGCAGCCCCAGACACGTTAGCTTCTGAACGATGAGTCGCGTTCGACTTTCAATTCCTCAGCGCTGGGTAAATTTACGGTAAACGTCGATCCTTTTCCGACTTCACTCTCAACAGTTATTTGCCCGGCGTGCGCGTCTACGATCCGCTTCACCACCGCTAAACCAAGTCCCGTTCCCTTCGCCTTGCCGGTAAAGAGCGGTTTAAAGAGCTTGTCTTTAGCGTCGTTCGGAATGCCGATGCCGGTATCGTGCACGCTTATCGCCACCGAGCCATCGTCGGCAGATGCACTAACGGTGACCGTCCCGCCGTCCGGCATCGCCTGCACGGCGTTGAGGATTAGGTTTGCTAACGCGCGACGCATAAGGTGAGGGTCCGCCGTCAATTGCAGGTCTGGAACTGCGGTCGTAATGCTTACGCCATCCGTGCGCGGCAGCGATTGAACGACGTCATCGATCAGCTTCTCGACAACGATTTGCTCGGGCTCAGGCACGATCGGCCGAGCGTAGTCTTGGAGATCACCGACGATCTTGTCCATATAGAAGACCTGCTCGCTGATCTTGGCAAAGAGCGCTTGTTCTTTTTGCCACTCGTCGCGGCCGCGCTCGGCAGGGGACATACGTTCGAAGCGGAGCCTCTGCAGATCGACAATGTACTGGAGACCTTGCAGAGGGTTGCGGAGATCGTGACCGATCATGGCAGCGGTCTCCCCGATGCCGGCGAGGCGTTCGGCGTCCCTGAGCTGCGCTGTGCGTTTCTCTACGAGCTCCTCAAGGTGAACGGAATATTGTGCGAGTTCTTCGGCGTAGTGGTGAGCGGCTGCCTGTGCCTCAAGCTTGGACAACGCCGTGCCGAATTCAGTTGCAATCGTGCGGAGGAGATTTCGTTCCTGCGGCGTGAACGAGTGCGGGCGCATCGCGTATATCGTGAATTCTCCAATAAGAGAACCTTCGGCGAAGACCGGAACGGAAACGGCCGCTCCGTGCATTCCGTGGCTGACAACAAGCGTGTCCGCAGTTAGTTCCTGGACGATAACGAGTTCCCCTCTCCGAAACACGCCTCGCACATGGGGATTGGCGTCGATATCGATCTGCTCGAGGGATTCAACGAAGGCTGGAGGTAAGTTATGGGCATAGCGCACCTGCAGCCGCCCAGCTTCGTTTTCTGTGGCAATGAATCCAGCAGCAAACCCCAGCCGCTCAATCGTGGTAGCTAGCGCCTGCCCAAACAATGTGGGGAGGTCGCTAGCTTCGTTGATGACGTGTATAACGTCGTTAAGCACCGAAGTGCGTTGGGCGTGCTCTTGCAGCTGGCGCTCAGCCTGCTTCCGCTCGGTGATATCCCGCGCAGCTGCAAAAACTCCTTGAATCTCGTTCCGTTCATTCTTGAACAGTGTCGCGTTGTACAACACATCTGTGATTCTACCCGATTTGTGCCGAATAGCTAGAGGGTAGTCTCTCACAAAACCGTCAGTGAAGACCTGACGGTAGCCTACTTTTGCTTTTTCCGGCTCAGTGAAATAGTTGCTAAAGTCGCTTTCGATCAGTTCCTCGCGGGAAAGGCCAGTCACCTCCTCAGTGGCCTTGTTAACATCCGTGATTTTTCCGTCGGCATTGATGGTGACGAGGGGATCGAGACTGGCTTCAATAAGGCTTCTTGCGTAGAGCGAGGCGGCACGGAGTTTCTCTTCAGCCTGCTTCCGCTCGGTGATATCCCGCGCCGTCTCGAGAATTGCCACCGGCGCATTCCGTGCGCCGTATTGCAACGTCCAATGGCTCGTAACTGTCACCGCGACGCCGGCGCGAGTGGTGTGTTGTAACTCTCCCTGCCAGTGTCCCGCACGGAAAAGGCGATCAGTGATGTCCTCAAGCGACGACGGAAAGAAAGTTTGCAGTAATGAATGGACCAGTTCTCCGCGCACGTCGTCTTGCTTCCACCCGTACAGCCGTTCCGCACCCTTATTCCAGTACGTTATCTGCCCACTGAGATCAAAGATAATGATCGCATCATTTGCCGCGTCAAGCAGGGCGAGGCGCTGTTTTTCGTCAACGATATGACGCTCTTCCGTCACGTCCTGGTCAAGAATAAGTACGCGCGCGACCGAGCCATTTGCCGTAGCCACGGGATAGAGGGATACTCGAAAACGCCGCCCCTCGTGCCGTTCCTCTGCGTGCATCGGCTTACCTGAAGAGACCACCTCTGCTATCCATTTCCGGCGCTTCTGGGCTTCGTTATTAGGAACGTCGTACGCACAAGCGCCGACGAGTGTGTCAGCGTCGGTGCTGAACCGCTCAACAGCTGCATCGTTAGCAGTCATGATGATGCCTTCAGCGTCTGTGATCAGCGCCGCATCAGAAAAGGCGCGGAGGAAATCTGACACGATTTCGAAGCGCTCTAGTGGTGCATTGTTGCGCGATTTGTTCACCGCTTTGTCCCCGCAAACCGTACAGTGGGTGTTCGAAAGCCTAGTCGTCAACAAACGTTCGCTTTCTTAGTTATAAGCTTTCACCGTTGAAAAGTAGCCGCGGGCCAGCTTCTGAAGCTTATAACACTACGGCGACTTAGTTTGCTCCTTGTCACCCTTCGCTAACTGCTCGTAGAGTTCAGGGCCAACGCACTCTTTTGCGTAGGCGCACCAGTGAATGCACAGGTTCATGTCGTTAAACACCGTGAGCCCACACTTGCCGCATTTGACCTTAACGTCTGATGAAAAGATTTCGACATCTTCGCCGCACCGCGGGCACTTCTTGATCGTCAGGGTGGGCGTTCGTAAGTGCGAGGTCCCAGGACAACTACCAAACAACGCGATCTCCCCTTCTAAACAAGCACACCTCGGTTCTCGCCTGCAAATTAGGCTATAACGCAAAAAAGGAACGCTATAGTCCTTTTGTATGCGTGCGAAAGCACATAAAGTACTCTATTAAGATTACCTAAGAAGCTAAGATCGCCGACCGCATCAACTTTCACTAATGTCTCTTTTCCGTGAGGAACGCTTCGACTCCTAGCTTGTTGATGGTTCTAAGGTTTTGATGTGGGCGTCCTTGCGCATCGGTGTGAGGAAACCGAGCTCCTCCCACGTCTCAAAATAAGTGCATTACAGCACCCTTGAAGGTCACGAGTTCCTACAACAAGCCTGATCTTACGCCGCGGTGGCCCAACCAGTGTGGATTGCTCTATAACACGCAAGAGGGCGCGTATGATCACGGAGATCCACTCGCGAAGTCGAATAAGCTTTATGGATCGTTTCGAAGTAAATGCTTTAGCCGGAACTTATGAATGTTGATAGCAGATAATAGGATGTCGATCGTGGAATTCGCGAAGGACAGGCGATGAAGATGGAGACGGCAAAGAAGGTTTTTCGGACGTCACGAAGTTTCACGGGCACGTTTGTCCTGGAACAGCCATCGGATACCGTGCCGCAAAGATAGCGACAGGCGACGTTTCCTTGAACAGTCTCGACAAGGAGCTCGTAGCCATGGTCGAGCAGCTGTAGCGTCGACGCCGTAGAACAGGCTACACATTCGGAAAAGGCGAGGCGGATGACAGCCGTAATCACTTCTCAGAATATGTATTTTTTCTCGATTTTTGTGAAGTAAATGAACTTTCAACATATACGCTCTACTGTACATATTAGATGCAACAGCAAGTCAGCAACAAGACGCAACCCACTGGTGCTAAACAGGTGGGACATCAGGCGGCTGGAGCCAGGTGCTGAGGTATTCAAGTTAGATAGCTGTAGTCTACCTGAAGTTTAACGGCGCTGACCTGACGGAGACACATATCCGACATTGCTCTAGGAAGCTCCCTTGTAATCCTGCCTAAATCGGGGATAGTTTTGTAAACACCGCCTAGTAAGCGAGAGATCAGTTTTTAGAAACTGAAAGAAACGCAGGAGGAGAGCGCATCGCTTTTTGCTACCCATGGTCTCATCACCGCGGCAATTATCCTTAACGGCTTTCTTGCCGGCGGCAACATCGACTGGGCCCTCGTGCAGATACCGGCGTGGCGCAAGTATTAAACGAGATGTCTAAACGGACTGTTGCTCCGCTGGGAGCTATCGGCGCGTTCACCGTTACGAATGACATCACCCGCTACACCAATGTCAAGCTCTTCTCCGAAGTCGGCAAGCGGAGATGTAAGCTATATGAGCAGCGAAACACTATTATTCATTAGTAGCGCTGTTCAACAATTCACACCACGAAAGGAGCCAACATTATGAATGAAGATAGCAAGAGCCCGGTAACGGGCAGTGCGCACAAACACCCGGCCGGCAGAGGCAGATCGAACCGGGACTGGTGGCCGACCCAGTTGAACCTCAGGATCCTCCGCCAGAACTCTTCCTTGTCCAATCCCATGGGCGAGGCGTTCAACTACGCTGAGGAATTCAAGAAGCTCGACCTCGAGGCCCTGAAGAAGGACCTCTATGCGCTGATGACGGACTCACAGGACTGGTGGCCGGCCGACTACGGTCACTACGGGGGGCTCTTCATCCGGATGGCGTGGCACAGCGCGGGTACCTACCGCATCGGCGACGGCCG
>PLGY01000021.1:5943-38604 GCA_003139855.1 Candidatus Methanoflorens stordalenmirensis | reverse complement strand
TCGACTTTAGGCTCCCAGCCAAACGAAGCAAAAAGCGAAAGGTCAGCCTGCGTTGACTCAACGTCGCCTTCCCAAGACTTGCCGCCAGTGCGATAGATACCGGGACGCAGGCCCATCAACTTGCAAATAAGCTCGACAATCTCGTTGACGGTGGTGGCGCTGCCGCTGCCTATGTTGTACGACTCGCCTGGGATCCCCCTATCATACGCAAGTACGAAGGCGTCAATCACGTCATCTATATACACGTAATCTTTCTTCTGGAGTCCTGTACCGAGGATTTCAAGGGTGCTATCATCCCTCTGCAGCTTCCTTATAAGATCATACATGACGCCTTTTGCATTGCCGGGCCCATAGACATTATAAAGACGAAGAGAGATCGCTGGCAATCCCAAAATGCCGTTGAATGCAGAACAATAGAGCTCGCCAGCAGCTTTTGAAGCGCCGTAGAAGGATACAGGACGTAGCGGGTGAGCTTCGGTGGTCGGGACGGAAGCGGTTCCATAGACTGTACTTGTCGACGCATAAATGAAACGAGCGTCCGAGGCGCAAGACAACACATTGAACGTGCCTTGCGCGTTGACACGGAAGTCGTAAGCCGGATCTCGCGTCGAATCAGGCACCTTTGTCTGCGCTGCGAGATGAAAGATGCCGTCGGGTTTAACGATGCTTGCCTGGAGTCTCTCCAAATCGAGGATATCCCCTTCTATAAACTCAAAATTTGGGTGAGCGTACTGGGGTTGGACTAAGTCGTAGCCAGTGACGATATGTCCGTTACTAAGAAGACGAGTAACGAGATGGGAGCCGATAAACCCACTACAACCCGTTACAAAAAACTCTCGACTACGTTCGCCTGCTTCAGCCTCCGCATCAAGAATCAAAAGCTCTTCTAGGCTCATATCTCACCAGGACCAGAGTACACGATTCGCACGCTCTAACATCAGCAGCCTTCGGTCAGTTGCTTACCTGCTTCTAGGAGGTCGCTAGCTCTTCGCTTCGTTTCAGCTTCGACAAAAATTCGAATGATTGGCTCAGTCCCAGAGGGGCGTATCAGCAACCAACCGTCGTCATACCAAATCTTTACGCCATCGGTTGTGTCGATGTTTCCTTCGACAGATGCGCGAATTTGTTGCATTGTTGCATCCCGATCGCGACAGGTGACTTTCGTCTTGTCCATATATCGTTTGGGAATTTCTTTGACGAGCTCAGAGATTTTCTTGCGACGCTCGGTCATTATTTCAAGTACCTTCGCTACCGTCATCGCCCCATCTCGGCAGTATTGATGTTCAGGGAATATGATACCCCCATTGCCTTCCCCCCCTATCACAGCATTTACTTGCATCATCATCCTCGCGACGTAGATGCTCCCCACAGGAGTCCATATGACGTGACCGCCTGCTGCTTCAGCCACTTCGACTATCCGCTGCGATGAGCTGACAGGGGTAACAACGGGGCCTACTTTCTTGGAGAGAACGTGCTTGACGATAATTGCAAGTAGTACGTCTTCATTGACGAAATTCCCTCCCTCATCAATAAAAACCGCTCTATCGGCATCTCCGTCATGTGCAACGCCCAAATCGGCGCCGTTCGAGATGACGATCTTTCCGAGATCGGTGAGGACGTCCTCTGTCGGTTCTGGATTTCTACTCGGGAAAGTGCCATCGATCTGCGCATTAATCGTCGTGACTTTGCAATTGAGTTTGCTCAGCAAGAAGGGCGTAACAATGCTGCCCGCCCCACAGCCAGTGTCGACGGCCACAACGAACCCGCGTTTTTTAATGTCCGAGGCGTTCACCTTTCCCATAATACTCTCCATGTAAGCGGGTATCACGTTGGTGTCCGAAAGTTCCCCGGTCTCGCGCCAGTCAGCAAGCTTGAGACTACCTTTGAAATACACGTCTTCGACAGCGAGTTCTCCTTCGATTCCGAATTCTGTTCCATCTCCTGCGATCAGTTTTAGCCCATTGTATTCGCGCGGATTGTGCGATGCGGTGATGACGATTCCTGCGTCGGCATTGTCACGCACGAAGTACTGCACCGCAGGAGTCGGCGCTATGCCGAGATTAATAGCCTTGCAACCCGTTGCGAGCAGTCCGGCGATGGCCGCGTGACTAAGCATATTACCGGACACGCGCGTATCCTGTCCGACCGCAACAGTCCCCCTTGTAAGTGTTCCCAAGCTCATCGCCAGCCGCAGGGCGAGCTCTGAGGTTAGATCTTGGTTGACAATCCCCCGCACACCGTTCGTTCCGAAAAGCCTCATGATAATCCCCCTCGTCCAGGTCTGGCAGAAAGAATAGGTGCCCCCCTCATATTCCTACCCATTTGTGACCCTGCTCAGTAAGTTCCTTTTTCCAAATGGGAACCTCTTTCTTGATCCGTTCTATTGCATCCCTTAGTGCCTTAAATCCCTCTTGTCGATGTGCCGCCGCAACGACGATGTACACGATGTCTTCGCCTTTATTGACGCGGCCTGATTTGTGGTATATTTTTACATCGACTATGCCCTCTATTGCCGTCAAATCGTGCGCGATTGAAGAAATTCGCTGCTGGGCTTCTCCTTCATAGATGTCAAATTCCAGGGCTAAAGCCTCTCCGCGGACAACTCCGGTGAACGTGAGTATCGCTCCTGCTTTGTGAATATCGGGGTGTGCGCGCACGGCTCTTACGAGTGCACCAAGCGTTATCCATTCTGGTGCAGTCGCAAGCGACTCGAAATGTTGTTCAAAGTTCAAAGAGGGCGCTAATCGCACCTCGTAAACCTCGTGAAAGGATGCGATTCTTGATGCAAGCGTGCTACCCACAACAACAGCAAAATCAAGGTCTTCCCGTTCCGCCAGCTGATCGAGCTCTCGCACGATCTGATTTGCGTCATCAATAGCGCGTTGCGTCAGAACGTATCTGGAGGGTGATTGTACGGAAAGCAGGTCGTCTGCGACTTTTTTCGTGAATGACGCCGGTTTATCGTTGTGTTCCTCACGGAGCGTCGCCGCCTTGCAGCGGCGAGCAAGCTCAGCAATGAAGCGCTCACGCTGTTTTACTTCACCCGTGAGTGCAACAACCCTCACATCCTCATAGAACACAATAAGCGCATAAATACGTATTGATGATAGCCAACCGAGCTGAGCTCATCAATGCTATCAGAGTGCACGCGGGCGCCCTCGTTACGATGTCCGAAGAACTCAGAATAGGCGGGCCGAAGACTTGGTAGGTCAATACGCGCGCGGACAAGAATAGCGCAGACACGGTCCCGACATCTGCTCACGGCAGACGTGCATGAGGCTGGCTTGGCTTGGCTTGGCTTGAGCCGCGGTACACCCAGCGCCTCAGTGCTCTGCGAACTTAATTCGTCCTGCGCAGTGAGAGCAGATCCAGAGAACGCTTTCTCCTTTTTTTTCGCGTCTTAGGATTTTGATTCGACCTATTTCTGACTTTTCAAAGCTACGCTGACAAAGTTTGCAAACCGTAGTCGTGTCCTGCCGCCCCATGCCCTGCTCCCGCAACAATCGACTGCCATCCGGAGTGCAGTCAAAACTCAGGTAGTAGTAAGAGGACAACGTACTAAATAATATTTGCTCGGCGGTTTACCACACGTCAACTGCCTGCAATCTGCACCCACCGTCAGCGCCTTGGTGGGTCAGCGTTGAAATCGAGATTCACATTCCGCAAGTTGCAAATCACCAGCAGTTTTTCATATTTTCAGCTTACGTATATAGTGATGATCAAGATTGACGGCAGCATAGGCGAGGGGGGAGGGCAAGTGCTGCGCGTTTGCTTAGCGCTTTCAGCCTTGACGGGAGAGTCCGTCGCAATCAAGAACGTGAGAGTAAACCGCGCAAATCCTGGACTGCAAACTCAACATTTGACGGCGGTGCGAGCCTTAGCGGAGGTCGCCAACGCGAAGGTGAGCGGACTCGGGCTTGGCTCGTCTGAAATAACTTTCGTTCCAGGGCGGAGGCGCGGCGGGATTTATAGCTTTGATGCGAAAACGGCCGCCAGTACGACGCTCATACTGCAAGCCCTTCTGCCCGTGCTTGCGTTCGCCGATCAACCTTCATCTGTTACCCTTATCGGTGGCACAAACAATCCTTTGGCACCGCAAGTCGACTACGTGATCAATGTTTTAAATCCTGTACTAGCTAGCTTGGGATTTTTCTACCAATTGCGCCTCAGCAAGAGGGGATTTTATCCTCGCGGAGGGGGACTCCTAAAGGTCGCAATCACGCCTGTAGAAAGACTAACTGCCATTAATGTCGCCACCATGGGATCTCTACGAGATATCAGAGGGATATCACACTCGCGCAATCTCCCGGCTCACGTCGCAGAGCGCCAAGCCGAAGCAGCGACACAACGCTGCACGAGCGCCGGCTATCCAAATGTAAGCATAGAGCGAGATTCCGACCAGAGAGAACAAAGCCCGTCTACTGGAAGCGGCATACTGCTCTGGGCGGAGACGTCTACTGGGGGCAGATTAGCAGGGGATGCTTTAGGCGCGCGAGGAAAGCCTGCTGAGCTCGTTGGACGAGAGGGGGCAGCGAGGCTTCTAATGCAATTGTCGAAAGGGGCACCGTTCGACGTGCATCTGGGCGACCAGCTGGTTATCTGGCTGGCGCTAGCGGAGGGACGTTCTAGAATTGGAACAAGTGAGCTGACGCTTCACACCGTCACTGCCGTGGAGGTTACTGAGATGTTGACTGGCTGTCAGTTTAAGGTCAGTGGCGAGATCGGAAGCCCGGGAGTAATCGACTGTAACGGCGGCATCACGCCGCGGTAGCAGACGGCACCTTTGTTAAGCGGGAAGCTTGTAGAGGGCTGTTGCCGATCTCATGTCACTCAAGCTTGCAAAGTATAGTGTTTTGAGTAATCATGCCGACCATAGCATCTGTTTGATCAAAGACCGCAACACCCTCCACGTCGTGTTTCAGCATCAGATCCACCACTTCAATGCACGGGGTACTAGTTCTCACAAATACGATGTCAGTGCTCATGATATCATCGACGACGAGTTTCCTTACCCGTGAATCTTGATAGTGAGGCTTTACTACACCCATAAATTGGCTCATCGCCTTCGCGATGTCATTCTCCGTTATAATGCCAACGACCTTACTGTCTTCAACGACCATCATCCACCACGCATCTTCGTCGATCATCCTTCGTCTTACGTGGGTTACTCTGTCAAAAGACGAACACGTTACGGGCGGATCCATGATTTCGCCTGCAGATCCGACCGGTCTGCTTGCTTTGACGATCTCGTTAAACGTTATCCACCCTGTAGATTGCTCACAGACGACGACCAATACCTCGGAAGATTTCATCAAATGGTTGATCTCGCCTATCGTCATTGCGCCGCTTACGGTGGTTAAAGTTTCATCTACTGCCTTGGTCACGTGAAGTGATGAAGCGGGCTTAATGATGTCGCCACTTGCTCCCAGTGTGCGTGCTATCCCTTTTTTCGTTAAAACGCCAACGATCTCCCCTTCGTTCGTGACGAGCAGTTGATTGATGTTGTGTTTTTCCATAAGATCGAGGGCATGGGATATTCGATCAGTTTTATCGATAACGTACACGCGCGCCGCTAGATCTGATGCTGTGTTTGAGGTGTAGTTGTCGAATCGCATTAGCTACTCCCGTCGTTGATTAAGCCAAAGAGGCAGCCACCAGATTCTACCATCCTCTTAACGATGTCAGTTTTTGATATAACGCCCACGACCGACTCCTCTCTGACGACAGGAATGGCATCTACTCGTTTCGCAACCATCAATCGCGCGGCGGCCACTGCTCTTGAATCACTACCGATGGTTATGAGCGGCTCTGACATGATGTCTTCCGCAACTTGCAGCACTTTTCGCACGTATCGATTTTTTTGGACGCCTGAGTGTTCCGCCTTTCTCACCATCACGACGTCTTTTGAACTCACAAACGGCTCTTTGGAAAAAGTTAGATTAGTGTGTGTAATTATGCCAACAGCAATGCCGTTCCCTTCCTGAACGATCGGGAAAAACGTGGTTGGTTTCCATGTCGCGCAAGACGTGGTTGATAGAATGGTGGCGATGGCACGTAAGAAAGGAACCGGTCATTGTAGTCTTGACCTGGCCTTTCGAGTCTGTGGTTGCAAAATAGGTTACTAAATCAGTCTCAGTGAAGATGCCAACTAGTTCCCCATCTTTTACTACCGGCAGGCAGCCGACCCCGTTTGTTATCATCTCTTGGCCAGCATTCACGAGTGACGTCTCAGGTGAAGCAGTGAGCAGATTCTCAGACATGATGGTCTTGGCTAGGGTGCGATCTTGATGTCTCCTTCGCCAACCCGCCTCTGACGATTCTAGCATCTTCGCGAGGTCGTATTTGGCGATAACGCCAACAAGAGTCCCTTCATACTCAACCACTACCTACCTACTTTGTGTTTAAGCATCACGTTTTTCACGTGACTGACAGTGTCATCAGGTGAAACTGTGTATACAGGCGCACTCATTAAATCGTCGACTTGCATTTGATCCCCCTGCTGTTGGCTTTTTTTGCCGCCTCTATTCACAAAGTCAGAAATATATTAAAGCTCTATTTGCGATCTTATTAGCGAGCGACACGTGCCAATGCTGCTCGACTCTCTGATTAGCTGAAGTAATACGACAATGTTTCATCTATACTTTCACGCCTACCACCGTTACGTTGTAACCCCCCGCTCGGCGTAAACGATTACGCTCGACAATGCGCCGCATAGGTGCTGTCCTCCGACTGCTGTACTGCAAGCGTGCGCGCCGTGCAGTTGCGGGTAGCTGAGGGGGGTTCTGGTTGCTGATAATGGGGGGCACTGGTAGATTGCGTATTGCCAGGTTTGAGGTTTACCGTGCATCCGGCAGCCGCCACCGAAAAAAGCACAACCGCACGAGATAGCGAATATAGTCTTTTCCCATCTACTCGCATCCTGTCGACAATGATGTGTAACCTTGCACGCCAGATAAGAACTTGCTGCCCATCTGAAGCTTTTCAAACACGATGCTAGAGATGAGCTCTTTAAGCACTGTAATGCGTACTAGACTTACGGAGAGGATTTACAATCGCTCTTTAGCCGATTACGTGCCGCAATGCATTATGGATTAGTTCACTTGCCTCTTTTTATCTCAGTTTGCGCGCAGCGGTCGGTAACACTGCACGTCTGCGATCTGAATCAATTACGACAAAAGCCATGAGCAAAGCAACAGTTCAGCACAATCAACGACACTCGTCTCAAACGAGTGCTGCCGCGTTTCTTGTGGTCACTGCGGCTGTTTGATTAACTTTCTATCAACGACGATGTAATCCTTTATCGCCCTGACGGCGTCAAATGGTAGAAATATAAAATCGTTTTCTATCCTAAACTCCTGCAGATTCAGGTCAGGATCGGGCTTCACTTTGAGATCAAGGATATCGCCTGTGTTCCCATCGATAATGAGGTCATAGAGCGTGCCGAGGTCTGTACCATCGCTCCCCATTACTTGCTTATTAGACAAATTCTTAGCGAATATCTCCTTTTTCATCTCTGCTTGCTACGTAGTTATCATACAAAAGGGTTTCTTATTCTCGGCGCTCACTGATAACTTATATGCGTCGTCGGCTCAGCAGGTCGGCCCCCTGCAAATTTCTGTTTTATCTGTTCGTAATATTGCATCGTATGTTCGTCAATCGCCGGCCGTACTTTTTTGAGTGCCTCTCTGAAGTGCCGCATTTCAATGGCGCTTATGTCCATCGCTTCTCGAAGCGCGAGCATTGCCGCTTCTTTGCAGAGTGTTTCTAAGTCGCTGCCCACATACCACTCAGTAAGATCCGCAAGCTCTTCAATGTCCACGTCATCGGAGAGAGGCATTGTTCGCGTGTGGATATTCAAGATTGATACTCTCGCACTCTTCTGAGGCGCACCAAGCAATATCATTCGGTCGAATCGTCCTGAGCGTAAGAGCGCCGGATCCACTATGTCAGGCCGATTCGTAGCGGCGATCACGACAATGTCCTTGAGATCTTGTAAGCCGTCAAGCTCCGTCAGCAGAGTGTTCACGACTCGTTCCGAGACCCGCGACGTGTCTTCTATGCCTCGCACGGGGGCGAGCGCATCGAGCTCGTCGAGAAAAACAACAACAGGCGCAACTTGTCGCGCCTTCTTAAAAACGCTCCTCACTGCGCGCTCTGATTCGCCAACCCATTTACTCATAAGCTCAGGGCCCCGCACGCTAATGAAGTTCGCTTCTGTTTCATTAGCTACCGCTCTGACGATGAGGGTCTTGCCAGTTCCTGGCGGTCCGAAGAGCAAGATTCCTCGGGGCGGCTTAATGCCCATTCTTCTAAATGATCGGGCCTCTTTCAGAGGCCATTCTATCGCTTCGATCAGTTCCTGGCGAGCTTCCTCAAGCCCGCCTACGTCGTTCCAGGTAGTATCAGGAATTTCGATGAGAATCTCACGGAGAGCACTCGGCTGTATTTCTCGAAATGCTTCGCTGAAATCCTCCTCAGTGATTTTTATTTTAGTGAGGGTCTCTGCCGGAATCTCTTTGTCGAGGTCGATATCTGGCATGTATCTCCTCAAGGCCCGCATTGCCGCCTCTTTCGTGAGCGAGAGGAGATCTGCTCCGACAAAGCCGTGGGTGATGCTCGCTAGCGCTTCGAGCTTGACGTCGCTGGCGAGTGGCATGTCCCGAGTATGAATTTGCAGGATTTCCTTTCTGCCGCCATAATCCGGTACCGATATTTCAATCTCCCTATCGAACCGCCCCGGACGCCTCAAAGCAGGATCAATCGCTTCAATCCTGTTTGTAGCTCCGACTATTATTATTTCACCCCGCTCTTCAAGCCCATCCATTATGGTAAGCAGCTGCGCGACAACGCGTCGCTCAACTTCTCCGGTTACGTCTTCGCGCTTCGGCGCGATTGAATCAAGCTCATCGATAAATACAATCGAGGGAGTGCGATCGCGGGCTTCCTCGAAGATTTCACGTAGTCTTTGCTCGCTCTCCCCGTAGTACTTGCTCATAATCTCAGGTCCCGCTATAGAATAGAACGATGCGCCCGATTCATTCGCAACGGCTTTTGCAATGAGCGTCTTGCCAGTACCAGGGGGCCCGTGAAGCAGCACGCCGCTCGGTGGCGTTATGCCAAGGGCGTGGAAGACTTCGGGATGCTTCATAGGAAGTTCGATCATCTCTCGTATGCGCTGTATCTCGTCTCTCAGGCCTCCGATATCTTCGTACGAGATGCCCGTAGCACGCACCGATTCAAACCCCTTGACGGGCTTGTCCCTTAAATCAAGCTGAGTCCGCTCAGTGATGAATACCACGCCGAGCGGACTCGTATTGACGACGACAAGCGGCACGGCTTGACCCGGCACCCGCAAGAGTGGGTGTGACGCGACACTCATAATGGGCACGACGTCCCCCTGAACCATTGGGCGCTTGAGCAGCTGACGGTGGACGCTATCCGTCATCTCGGCAAGCGGTTGGGCAACGGTCCCTTCAGGAGGGGCAAGCACAACTTTCTGCGCTTCGTTCACCTTTGGCTTGCGCACAAGAACGCGCTCCCCCATCCCGACGCCTGCATTTTGACGAATAAAGCCATCTATCCGTATGATGCCCTCGTGCCAATCCTGACGATCGGCCCGCCAGACTTTGGCAGCGGTACTGGTCTTGCCAACGATTTCTATGATTTCTCCAGGGGATAGCTGAAGCTTGAGAAGTGTGTCTGGGTCGAGTCGAGCGATACCCCTTCCCGAATCGTTCGGATAGGCTTTGGCGACCTTTAGCTGGACCTCTTGCGCCACGCGATCAGAACCTAAGCTTATATGATAACACGGTGATATATAAGGGTGGCTAAAAGAGCCCCAGCTGCATACGCATGACGATACTTGCATTTGAGCCTTTTTCCGGCGCTTCGGGAGATATGCTGATCGGATGCCTCATCGATCTTGGCGCAGACGCGTCCGCCGTTCGAGAGAATATGGAAGCTGCCGCCAGCGTCGAAGTGCAGATCTGCGAGGTGCAAAAGTCGGGCATACAGGCAACGCGCGTCAACGTGATCGCGCACGACGGATCACGCACGTACCTGGAACTCATCGACGCGATTCAGTCGTGCGGAATCAGTTCAACGATACTCGCCGATGCGAGCGCGATATTTGCGATCCTAGCAGAGGCAGAAGCAGCTGTGCACGGAGTTCGCAAAGATGAACTCATATTCCACCAAGTGGGCGCTCAAGATGCCGTTGCAGATGTGATCGGCGCCTGCACTGCTATTTCACAACTCAAGGTTGACTCCGTATTCACGACCCCTATATGCGTCGGCGGGGGGTCTGTAGAGACTGATCACGGACATCTGCCCGTACCCGCTCCTGCGACCGCTGCCATACTCTCCAAATACCACCTGATAACCAGAGGGGGGCCTGTTGAGGGCGAACTGCTCACCCCGACAGGTGCGGCTATTCTTGCCTTTTTCACCGGAATTTCGGACGTATTCTTGCCGCAAATGACCCTCGAGCGCGTGGGGTACGGTGCTGGGTCTCGAGATTACCCCCACGCAAACGTCCTGCGTGCCACGCTCGGTCAGGTCAATGAAGATCTGCTACTTGATGATGTCCAGGTGCTCGAAACCAACGTGGACGACGTCACAGGGGAGGTGCTCGGAAGTCTTATAGAGGGACTCCTCGAAATTGGCGCGCTCGACGTGGCAATCATACCCACGACGGGGAAAAAAAGCAGAACTGGACACATTATCCAGGTGATCGCCCGACCCGCTGAATCGCACCGACTTGCAAGGAAGATCATTGAAGAAACTGGCAGCTTAGGAGTGCGAATCACGCCTACACATCACAGAATCAAAACACTGAGGCGTTTTGAAACAGTAACGTTGCGCATCGGCAATGAATCTTACACGATTAACGTAAAAGTTGCGACAGACCAACACGGGACTGTGCTCAACGTTGCCACCGAATTTGACGAGGCAACTGCGCTTGCAAGGAGGCTAAATATCCCTGTTAAGCGTGTTATGAGGATGGCTGAACAGGAGGCCTGGAACCGAGTCGGCGGCTAGTGCGTTTGATCGTCGCTTGCTCCCGCGTGTTCCGCGAGAGCTTGATTTATCGTTATTTCGCCTTTAGCTACCCTTTGGGCAAGCTTTCGCGAAATTGTTGTTCGACCTTCAGAGAGCTCTCTGGTCCTCTCTTGAATCCACCGGATTTCACCCTTCGAAGGGAGCACGTCTTGATGTCCCGCGGGGTGCCATGCGTGTATGCGATGTTGATTGCGGCAACGATGTCTGAGATCGCGATTCCTGCCGTGCCCTTTCCCAGGTATGGCGAGGTTCCGCTTTCATCGACGAACTCAACGGCGACGCCGCGCGAAATTAAGGCATTTGCTAAATGCGTGCTCGTCAGGCGCGCTCCGTTTCCAATTCTTACCAGGATCTTAGGATATGTCTGCTGAATCCGTTCTACAATCTTCGAAGCCTGACTTAAGGGGACACGGTAAACAGCCTCAACAATACCATTCGCGACGACGGCAATTCCGGGTTCATCTCCTGGATCGATCCCTATGACTGCGCTTTCAGGTACGCCTGTATTTCTGAGACGTCGTATCGCTTCGCTGACCGCTATCTCGGGATCAGACGCAATAACGACATTCGGAAAAGAGATCGCGCTCGCCTCCTGGACAGAAGTGATTACCGCCAACTTCGCGTCCTATGGCTTCGCTTGGCGCTACAGTTACAAATTTGAGCCTCTTTTCGCGAAGCTCTCTTGTGATGTCCTGGTAAAGTGCGAAGTCCGTCGTTGCTAGGGCTATGTAGATCTTGGCCCCTCCTGCTCTAATTCTGGAACGAAAGTTTATAACTCTAACTCTCCATAATGCCATAGCGAACGGCTTTGCGTTGTTTTTGAGGTTAAATTTGCTCTGAGGAAGTGAACATTGACCCTTTATCCAAGTACCTGCCACAGCATCGATGCCCTCGTCGGCGGCGGCTTTCCAACAGGAGTCGTGTCGCACATCTATGGAGAGCCGGGAAGTGGGAAGACCAGCCTATGCATACAGCTAGCTACGAACGTCATAAGACGGGAAAAGCGCGTGATTTATATCGCGGCTGGTCCATTCCCAGGCGAACGGTTCGCTCAGATCGCTGCAACGGACACTGCACAGATCAGTCAAAAACTGCTCGTTTTCGAGGTGAAAAGCTTCGATCAGCAGCGGACTACGCTGGGTAATATCAAGAAAATAGCACAGGAAAACATAGGGCTTATCATTTTCGATACAGCCACCGCTTACTATCGGCTCGAACAGGCAAAAAACACGGAGACTTGGTCGCGACACGCCATCGCCAATCAAGTTCTTTTGCTGCTCGGTTTAGCCAAAAAGTACGACCTGGCCGTTATGTTAACCAACCAAGTTTATGTCGACATCGACACTAGGGAGGTGCTGCCTGTTGCGGGGTATCTGCTTGATAACCTCTCCGCCATCGTTTTACAATTCACAAAAACTCACTCGGAACGGCGATGCGCGATGTTGAAGAAGCATCCCATACTGCCGCTGGAGACAAGCGCGTATTTTAAGCTTACGGGTCGGGGACTCTCCGACGCTTAACCTTTTTTAGGAAATAGGTGCCCTTGTAGACCGTTTCCGCCGGCCCCTCCATCAGGGCGCGGTCTTTCCTCAACGTAACTTTCAAAGGACCACCTAACGTTTTGACAGTGACCCGAGTGCCTATGAGGCCCATCTGGTTCGCGACAGCTACGGCTGCGACAGCACCGGTGCCGCAGCTGAGAGTCTCACGTTCCACGCCGCGCTCGTACGTACGAACAGCAAGCGTATTCCCATCGACTTTCACAAAATCGACGTTGGCTCCTAAAGGGAAGACTGGATCAAACCGAATCTTTACTGCTAAGTCGTGCACATCATCGTCAACTTGATCGTCAAAGATCACCGCGTGAGGAACACCGGTGTTGACCGCAGAAACCACCACTCCGTGCATATTTTCGATGAACTGATCGCCGGTCCCGAGAGCTGGTATCGCTGGGCGGGCAAACCGAGGCTTGCCCATATCGACAACTACCGAGCTTCTCTTAGCGGTGATCTCGCGAACCCCCGCCTTTGTCTTCACCGTCATGCGGCCGCGCTTCACATACCCGGCATCGACGGCGTACATGACAAGACAACGAATGCCGTTTCCACACATCTCCGCTTCAGAACCGTCAGGCTGAAGCAATCGCATGCCCAGATC
The DNA here is from genome assembly GCA_003139855.1 of Candidatus Methanoflorens stordalenmirensis. Taxonomy (GTDB): domain Archaea; phylum Halobacteriota; class Bog-38; order Methanoflorentales; family Methanoflorentaceae; genus Methanoflorens; species Methanoflorens stordalenmirensis. The sequence goes on along the minus strand of PLGY01000021.1, from coordinate 25,386 downwards.
GGCCCCCGCAGGCCGTGACACAAAAAGAACCCCATCGGCGCCTATGCCAAACCGACGATCACACGTCTTTATGGCAAAACTCGATTTGTTTTTGATGGCCACTTTCTCAGTCTCGTCAATGATGACAAAATCGTTCCCATTACCGTGCATCTTGACGAACTCTAATGCCCTCATAGTGAACCCTTATAGCAGGCGCGGTGGAATACGCTGCCCGATCAAGAGATCCTCGTAGGTTTCGCGCCTTCGAATGATTTCTGCCTCACCTGCGCTGACGAGCACTTCACTCGCGCGTGCGCGTCCGTTGTACTGAGAGCTCATCGCAAACCCGTACGCGCCTGTGTCGAGTATAGCGATTAGGTCATCTTTTTCAACGCGTGGAAGACGTCTGTCTCTTGCCAGTATGTCACCGCTTTCGCATATCGGGCCGACGACCGTGTACACGTGATCGGGTGTTTCATCGAGCTTATTCGCGACGATCACCTCGTGGTACGACTCATACAAGGTCGGGCGGAGCAGAAGGTTAAACCCGGCGTCAACGCCGACGAAAGTGCTATGCGCCTCCTTGACGGTGCTTACCGCACAGAGCAGAATTGCGCCGTCCCCAACGACGTATCTTCCCGGTTCAAGCACGAGCTTCGGGCAGATCCCCAGAGCGTGTGCTCGTTCGGTGAAGATCGGCAGAATCACATTCGCGAGGTCGATTGGGGTTGGCGCTGTTCCGGCGTACGGTATGCCCAGTCCGCTGCCGATGTCAACGAAATCGAGTTCGAGCTCAAGGTCGTTTTTGAGTGTTTCAACGATATCCATCATCCGCGTCATCATCTCTGCAAAGGGGCTAAGCTCAAGTATCTGTGAACCGATGTGGCAATGAATGCCAACAGGCCGGACACCTTCAAGTGAAAGCGCTTCGGCGTAGCACGCAAGCATCTGAGTGGGGGGGATTCCAAATTTTGATTGTGCCAGGCCCGTTGCGATCTTGGGGTGAGTCGTAGGGGATACGTCAGGATTGACCCTGAATGCGATTTCGACCTCTCTGTCTGCATCAGACGCAATTCGCGCGAGCGCTCGGAGCTCATCAGGTGAATCAACGGACACCCTCACGCCGGTTTCGCACGCCATTGCAAGTTCGGCGTCGGTTTTTGCATTTCCATTGAAGAGGATGCGGTCGGGTCTGATCCCGGCGAGGAGAGCAGCATACAGCTCACCATCAGAGAATACGTCGGCGCCGGCACCTTCTTGCGCGAGTATGCGCAGGATCGCTATGTGACCATTCGCCTTTGCGGCGTAGTATACATCCGCATTAGGGAATGCAGCAGCGAAGCGCCTGTAGTTGCTTCGAATGCGCGTCTCATCAGTGACATAGAGCGGCGTGCCGTGCTTTCGCGCGAGCTCAACGGCATCGGCGCCCCCAATGATGAGGTGGCCGTTCTTCTCGCCGAGATGTTCGCGCGTACCGAAATCCATTACATGACATCCTGGAGCCGCGTCACTGCCTCCTCGATCGTGCTAACGGGCACCGTCAACGCGAATCTGATATAGCCCTCCCCGTGGTCTCCGAAGCCAATGCCTGGCGTTACGACAATCCCGGCGTTTAGAAGTCTCATTGAAAACTCGAGAGAGGAGCTTCCGTCTGGAACTGGAACCCAAACATAAAACGTAGCCTTCGGCTTGTCCACGGACCATCCAATGTTCCTTAGGCCATCGACCAGTGCGTCTCTGCGCTCTAAATAGAGTTTTTTGAGCACTTCAACCGTGTCCTGTGGCCCCGTCATAGCAGCGATCCCCGCTTCCTGTACCGCCTGGAATGCGCCTGAGTCTAGGTTCGATTTGACCTTTCTGAGGCCGGCTATCACGTCGGCGTTTCCTACTGCAAACCCGATTCGCCAGCCGGTCATATTGTACGTTTTGGAGAGGCTGCCGATTTCGATTCCAACGTCCATTGCCCCAGGTGCGGAGAGAAACGACGGAGCTACGTAGCCGTCGTAAGTCAGCTCTAGATACGCTGCATCGTGGCAGACGATAATATCGTTGTCAGAGGCGTAATCGACGATGGCTCTAAAAAAGTCACTGTCAGCGACCGCGGCTGTCGGATTGTTTGGATAATTGATGAAGAGCAACTTGGCATCGGTCACCGCCTTGTCAATATCAGGCAAGAACCCGTTGTCGGCAGTTAGTGGCATGCTTATCGGCTGGCCATCAGCTAGGATAGTTGCAATCCTGTAAACGGGATACGCAGGATCGGGAACAAGTACTTTATCCCCTCGGTTGATAAAGGCTAAGGGAAGATGCGCTATGCCTTCCTTCGATCCGATCAGTGCGGAGGCCTCACGCACTGGATCAATAGGAATGCCTTTCTTCGCGTACCACTCGCTCACGGCCTCTCTAAATGATAGCATGCCTTCAGAGGATGGATAGCGATGGTTCGCATTGTTGTGCGCGGCGCGCACGAGCGAATCTATGATNNTGGGCGAAAAGGTAGGGCGGCAGCACGTCTAACCTTTTTGAATATTTGATTGTCGCGTTCGCCATGCTTCCACCTAGGTGGTAGGCTGCGAAGTGGGGTATCACAAGCGCAGCTTCCAAAAACATGAAACATCGCAAAGTGCAACGATTTGCGATTGCTCATCATCATTGAAGTTCTTTTTCGAATAAAGACTTATTGGGGGCTAAGTTGAACGAGCAGCCGCGAATTGTTCCTGCATCGAAGCGCTGACATGAAACCAAGCAGTTCATCGGTTGCTCTTGGATGACGCGGGTCGAATCAGCTCTGGGTGAAGATGCAAACCTTTATTGTCTAGAAGCTTTCCATATATGCGAGAGCTGATACCATGGATAATCGCAATCTAATTACGGCGCTCGCGATCGCAGCGCTGATAACACTGGCAGTGACGGCGGCCGGCTGCACGACGAATACGAGCCCATCTCCGACTCCGATCCCAGAGAGCACCACGACCAACGGCAACAACACGACGTTTTCAAGTGGTACTGGTTACAATATTACGTATCCTACTGCGCTCAAAGCAGACACGTCAACCGATCCATCCAGCACAGTGCAGATATATGTCTATCTGAATCCAAGTTCTGTAGTTGATGGCGTGAACGTGGGCTCAAATAGTCTTAGCGCAGGCCAAACTTTGGGCAGTTATGCTGCCTCTCAGATGGTCAACGTCACCAAATACCCGAGCTTCCAACAGATTTCAAACAACACCACTACAGTTTCTGGCCAGCCAGCACAAACAACCGTTTTTCAAGGGGTTATCCCCGTCCAGCTTAACACAACGGCAGCTACTAGCTCTAACATGACGCTAAAAGTAATGGAGACTTTCGTCGTAAATAACAACACTGGCTATGTGATAGCTTACAAGGCCGTACCCAGCGACTATAACACCTACCTAGCGCAAGCACAGCGAATAATGAACTCATTTGTGCTGACATAATCAAGACGCAGACACTCCGGATGGGTAGAGAGCCGCTTCTCTGCCCCCTATTTTTTTGTTTTGCACGTCTAGTCGAGTTAGCACGAACAGAATTACAGCAAACGCTGTACGAAAAATAGGTGCGGCCTTCGCGTCTTTGCAAAAAAAGTTCTTTCACCAAACTGTGTAAGATACGCCGGCCATCTCAGAATCGACGGCCGACTCGCTTACTTGGTCGCAATGACCAATACTTACGTAATAAAATAGTCCCGATGTAATGCTGTGCTTTCTGATTTGGCTGGTCACCTCGCTTACTTTAGTATTGTATCTGCGCTTCACTCCTATTTGTATTTTTTCATTATTAAACGTGATTGATACACGGAATTAAGCAGCCTAAAAGATAGAGCGCTTTTATGTGTGCAGACCCGTCACGGAGCTGTTGTCAACACGAAACCCTTTCTTGCTATCAAACGAATGCCTTTTGCGAACAGTGACTATTGATTCTCAAAGCGAATCGTACAGGTAATCATAGGACAAGTACGAGTCCACTATCTGCGTCTTCCCGCAAGCAAGCGATTCCCTCGTCGCGCTAAAATCAGCACAATGGATCAACGTTTTACCATTTCCTATTTCCGCGGCCTGATGTGCGTCGCTGGTCCCAATGACGGGTTTATCATATTGGCGAGCGAGCTGTTGCGCAAGCGCGTTGCGCGAGGCGCTCGTTTTCGAATTGAATCCCTCAACGAGATCGAGCCTCTCAATGGCCTCGGGACGTAATAGGTTCTTCCCGATTCGGAATGGGTGCGCCCAAAAAACTATTCCACCTTGCGCTTTGACCTCGGTGATTACGTCGGCGGCGTTTCTGGACTTAATTTCCTCTGTGAGAAATAAACCGATCAGGTCCTCCTTGTTCGCCGTCTCAATTTCTGAGCCGACGATGACCAAAAAATCAGAGTCGTCATTCAACCTACGCGTCTCAACTGCACCCTTGATGGTTAAGTGATCCGCGACGGCAATGCCGTCCAATCCCAGTTTCTTTGCGACCTTGAGAATGGTGGCCGGCGCCATTGTACAATCGCCCGAGTATTTTGAGTGAATGTGCAGATCAAAGATCACGTTCCTTGCACCTCGATCGACGTGTCCATCGGCTACAAACTGATTGGCGTTCGCCTGCGAAAATACTCAAGCCTACTAATCCAATGGCGGCCAATAAGCATTTGTATCTTTCGCCATTCTTTCCGCAACCGGGAGTTTCTGGCCGAGGTGGTCCTGAAAAAAGAAGAAACGGTTAAGCGTAGCGCCACGTTACAACTGTTTATGAAAACGCTCGTCGTTTTTTATTCTCGCACCGGTATCACCAGAAAGGTGGCTGAAACGATCGCGCGAATCCTCTCAGGAGACGTCGAGGAGATTTTCGCTAGAGAAGATCGAAGCGATTTTTCCGGGTTCGACCTTTCGCGCGAGGAGGCGGTCCTGAAAAAGCCCGCAGCCATCAAGGCCACGAAAAGGGATCCTGCCCGTTACGATCTCACGATCGTTGGCACGCCGATATAGGTTCAAACCGTATCAAGTCCCGTGAGGGCCGACATCTCGCGCAAGAGAAAGCGATTCACTCGTGTTGCGTTCTTTTCCACCCAAGATCGTTCAGGGGCAGGGAGCGCGTTTGAAGAGATGCAAGAACTGTGCAACGCGACCCCGGTTGCCACCGTCGAAATTCTGCACCAAGAGGTAGAAGACAACTTGTACGTTCAGAAGATCGAAAGCTTTCTAGCGCGTATCAGCAATCTGTAAGCGGTCCTTTCAAGCTCAAAGCGCCTAGCCATCCTGCTCGCAAGCGGCCGCCGTAGGGTTCGTGAAGCGTGCNNGTCGATGCATGGGTTGTCTCACGCTTATCGTGAGCTTGTTGGTTCTGTGGAAAAAGGGACACGTTGGATATGTCGCGAACGGGCAAAAGTTAACGACCTTAGACTATTTTTTATGACGCTTATCAGGTCTAGAGGGGCTTTACACGAAATAAGCGAACGCGCGACCACCAACTCCTAGCAGCGCCAGTACAAAGGTAACCATCCTCGGCCTTTGCGCGGCTGTCTTCGCCACGCTCCGCTGATGCCGGCTCTACTGAGAACGGTATTAATATCGGACTGCTCATATGGGTTAGGTGGAGCAGCATGGACGTAACGGATTTACCGGAGAAGATTGCACGTTTTTATACTCAGCCAGACTTCAAGGAGCTGTATCCGCCGCAAGCCGAGGCACTAGATTGCGGGCTGCTCAACGGCACGAGTATGGTGGTCGCGACGCCCACCGCTTCCGGCAAGACGCTGCTGGCAGAATTCGCGATGCTCAATTCGATCGATAAAGGCGGCAAATGCCTTTATATAGTCCCCCTAAAGGCGCTGGCTTCAGAGAAGTTCGACCGATTCTCGCTATTTACCGCGTCTGGCGTGCGGGTCGGAATCTCAACGGGAGACTACGACGTTCGTGACGACAATCTGGGACGTAACGATATTATAGTGACCACTTCGGAAAAAGCAGATTCACTGCTGCGAAATGGCGTTTCGTGGATGCAGGCACTTAGCGTCGTCGTCGCGGACGAGATACATTTGTTGGACTCGATAGATCGCGGTCCAACGCTCGAGGTAACGCTAACTAAGCTTAAGAGACTCAATCCGACAGCTCAAATTCTCGCGCTCAGTGCAACGGTTTCCAATGCCGACGAGATGGCAGCCTGGCTTGACGCAAAACTCATAAGAAGCGACTGGAGGCCCGTCGAACTGCACGAGGGCCTTTATCTTCCTGAACGCGCCGTTATCACGTTCGTTCACGACGCGCCACCGCGTAGCGTTGTAAAAAAAGCCGTTTCAGATGGGGCGACCGACCCGGCGATAGCACTTGCCATCGATACGTTGCGAGAGGGCGGCCAATGCTTGATCTTCGTCAATACACGGAGAAATGCCGAAAGCCTTGCAAAGAGAATCGCAACGACGCTGCAATCACAATGCGATTTCGACTGCGAGGAGCTTGCTTCGAAAATCCACGGGGAGGCTGGGATTGTTGAGAAGCTCGCCTACTGCGTGAGGCGCGGGGCGGCATTTCACCACGCCGGGCTTCTCAGCGACCACCGGAAACTCGTCGAAACGTGGTTCCGCGCCAACCTTATCAAGGTCATCGTCTCGACGCCTACGCTCGCATCGGGGCTCAACCTTCCTGCCCGAAGAGTCGTTATTAGAGATTACAAGCGTTACGACGCGAACTACGGTATGATGAACATTCCAGTGCTCGAATACAAGCAAATGGCCGGTCGCGCGGGGAGGCCTGGATTCGATGCGTACGGTGAGGCAGTTCTCATCGCCAAATCGCTGAGTGAGTGTGAGGCGCTCGCAGACCACTATATTCTCAGCGAGCCCGAAGACGTCATTTCAAAACTTGGAACGGAGACGGCGCTTCGCGTGCACGTTCTCTCGACCATTTCGAACGGTTTCGCGCACACGAGGGCTGCTCTCGAACAGTTCTTCGACGCGACGTTCTTCGGATTTCAGCAAAAGACGGGACTGAACCTCTTACGATATGCGATTGATCGCGTTTTGGCATTTCTCGAAAATGAAGAGATGATTGTCGACTCTAGCGGGCGTGTCCAGGCGACGACTTTTGGGCATCTGGTATCGCGGCTCTATGTCGATCCGCTGACTGCGGTGAAGATACGGAGAGGACTAAACAACGCCGAGACGGTCAGCGACGTATCGCTGCTCCACCTAATCTGTTCCACCCCGGACGTTAAGCGCCTGTTCATGCGAAGCAAGGATTACCGAGTGGTAACTGAATTTGTCAATCAGCATCTCGATGAGTTCCTAGATGAGATTCCTGATCGATTCAGAGACGTCGACTACGACTGGTTCCTCTCCGAGGTAAAAACGGCAATGCTCGTTAACGACTGGATAACGGAAGTCAGCGAAAAGGAGATCACCGAAAGCTACAACGTCGGGCCAGGCGACATCAGAAATCTCGTCGATACGGTGCAGTGGGTGAGTCACGCGCTCGCCGAGCTCGCGACCTATCTCAAGGTTCCGTCAAGGAAACAAGCCCGGGAGCTCACAGCGCGCATTCAGTTTGGTATCAATCGCGAGCTCCTCGATCTCGTGCAACTGAAAAATATCGGCCGGGTCCGTGCTCGAAAACTGCACGATGCAGGTTTCACAAGCCGAAAAGAACTCAAAAATGCTCCTTTTGAACCGGTGGCGGCGCTTGTTGGTCCTGCGGTCGCGTCAGATGTCTTTACGCAACTCGGCGAGCACCGTGGCGTTCCTGATCGAAAGGATCAAGGGGATACGTTTCTCACGGACGAGTGAGTTAACCCATGCAATATGACGTTGTGGCAGGAAAAATCACTATAGAGAACGTCCAGGCTTTTTTGAGGGAACTTGACGCCATTGCGCACTCAAGCAACACGACAATTCAAGCCGCCGACGCCACAAAAATCGCCGGGCGGCGACACGTTGACTGTGCGGTACGCAACGCTATTCGGTCGTTTCGCGATCATCGAAACATCGCTACGGACCTTGGCGTCGAAATCCTCCTGCACTTGAGCGCTTGCCGGCAGATACGAAAGGCGCTTGAGATGGGCGTTCACGAAGGGGGGATGGACGTGTTGTTGATTGTCGTTGGTGCAAAGAGATCAGTTGAAAGAACTGCGACGCAGCTCACGGGGTTGATACGCTCAGATCCGCGGGTTATGGATTACGACGAAACAAAAAACACGCCGTTAATGCACGCGTTTAATATCACCAAGCAGGAGATTGCAGCTGCCGGCGGGGACGCGAGAATACCGGACCTGGTGCGAGAGCGCTTGGTGCTTTTTGATGCGTTCAGATAACCCAACAAGCTTTTACAGCGCCGTACTTGTCGGCTTCATCTGCGCCAAACTGCACTTTGACCACCCCGGCCCAAACGTTGGCAGCGACGCCGCCGAGCACGTGAAGCAATCTATCAGGGCGCGCGTACGTTGACCCACAGGTGCAATTCGTAGGTCTTGTCAAATGAATCAACGAGCGTGAACTTCAGCTTCTGCTTTTCGCCTAAGGAAGTGACCGAGATAGGTATAGGCCGTTCAACGTTTTGCCCTTGGATCAGCGTCAGATTGTCGAAACGATAGAGTGTTGAATTGCCTAGCGACACCGTGCCTGCATAGGTGTCGCTCGCGTTCTCGTGGTTGGTGATGCCGAGGATCAGAGTAAACGGCGTTCCCGAAGTCACGTTTGTGGGATATGCGACGGTCTGTCGGTTGCTATCCAACACATAGAACTCGCTGTAGCTGGCTTCGTTCGGGTGGGGCGCTAACAGGAGCGTCGTGCCAACTAAGGCGAGACAAAGACAAATTGCGGCCCCCACTGCCGGTAGTACTATCGGGTTGCCTGCGCTGACGACGAGTCGGTCAGACTGCGGAAGGCGCCGCCACCGCGCGAACGCTGATGCCGCGAACACCGCCACGAGCGCAGACATTGAGAGTGCGAGCGTCGTAAAATCTAATCCGACCGTCATCAGAAGAACAGTGCCGTCAGCAATTGAAACAAGAACGCTGGTAATAACCGCCGCCGAGATTCTCTCCAGACTCCGCAAGTCTTGTTGTTTNNGTCGCGGTATTTATCTCTATCAAAGATAGACAAGTCGCGCCTATATAGTTAATCTCAGACGACAATGGGGCAACAACGTGGGCACACCGGACCTTTGTTCGGCATGAACCAGAACACAAGACTTAAGCTCAAAAAGTAAAGCCTTACTCCAATAACGTTTCTCGGCAGCAGACGTATCGATCCATCAAACCTAAGATAGTTGTTCCGACCCTCAACGAAGAGGCGACTTGGCCGGGTGATTGAGGTTCCTGTTCGCGTGCTATCGGACGAGGGTTACCCACCGCTATATATATCATTGACGGAGACTCGAAGACGCTACGCAGCAAAAAGCCCTTGAAAAGGACGGGTGTTGCCTGTTAAGCAGCCGGGGAAGGGATCGGCGATGCAGTTCGTGTTTGCGTCTGTTCGCGCAGATTACCTCATTATAGCCGCCGGAGACGACACCTACCCCACCAGAGCACAAAATGGGTTTCGTACGCTTTCTCAACGCGTACGGCGTCATTCTTGGCTCACGGATTAAGGGCGCATCGAGGGAGTACCATGTCATACCAACGTTTTTGGAATCGGGTGCTTACCGGCGTGGCTCGGATGCTCTTCAAAGAAGACATAACTGTGACTTGTGCACGGGATTCTTGCGTACCGCGGGTACGTCGTCGACCGCATAGACCTTGTCGCACAGAGAATTCGGATTGAAGCGGACATGTTGATTGAATGTGCGCATCCTGGCCTTGGCATAGAGGAAAGGGCGATAGACCACGGCAAGCGCGCAGATCGACCCAAGGTAAGTTCCATCAGCGACGGACTGAAGATAACGTCTCTCTCGCTGAAGCGATGGATGGCTCCGAGCAGGAGGCGAGCACTATAAAGATCGCGTACGTGATGGATGCAATTTATCCCTACAACATGGGGGGCGCGGACAAGCGTCTGTGGGAACTCGCGCGCAAGCTCGCCGAAAACGGAGAACACGAGATCCACATTTACGGCATGAAATGGTGGCAGGGAGCTGATACGATCGTCACGGACAACGTTCACCTCCACGGCGTGTGTAAGGCTCGCGAACTGTACAACAAGCAGGGCGTCCGCTCGATTACCGAGGCTCTCATCTACTCGTCGAGGGTCTTGCCTGCCTTGCTGAAGGCGGATTGCGACGTTATCGACTGCAACCAATTCCCCTACTTTCCATGCATGGCGGGCAAAGTTGCCTCAATCGTAAAAAGAAGACCATTAGTGGTCACGTGGCTCGAGGTATGGGACACGTATTGGCGGGAGTATCTTGGACCGATCCGCGGCAGCGTAGGTAGAATTGTTGAAAGACTGACGATGCGGCTCCCTGATGGTATCGTGGCGATATCGAACAAGACGAGAGACGACCTGATCCGGTGTCACGTCAAACCCGAACGCATCGACGTCATTCCCGTCGGCATCGATCTTGAGCGCATTACGATGATCGCACCTGCGTCGACGGCAACCGACGTGCTGTTTGCGGGAAGGCTCATCAGTGAAAAACGCGTCGATCTCTTGCTGAACGCGATTGCGATTGCGCGAACGAAGGTTCCTGCCATTAGGTGCGCGATTATCGGGGACGGTCCGGAGCGAATCTCGCTCGAAGACCTGACGTCAAAGCTTGGACTCGACGAGAACGTCACCTTTACGGGCTTTGTCGATCAAGACGGGCTCACCGCGTTCATGAAGTCATCGAAGGTATTTGTTCTCCCTTCCGAACGCGAAGGGTTCGGCCTCGTTATCATCGAGGCAAATGCGTGCAAGTTGCCGGTGATTAGCATAAGTCACGAAATGAGCGCCGTCAGGGAACTTGTTCAAGACGGCGTCAATGGTTTCCTCGTCAGCCGCGGCTCGCCCGATGAAATCGCCGACGTTATTTTGAAACTCATCAGCGACGACACACTGCGTGAACAACTGGCTGAAAACGGATTTGAAATGTCAAAGAAATTCGCGTGGTCAGATATCTCAAAAAGCATTATAGATACCTACGCGAAACTGATGAGCGACCGAAGGCCGGCCAGATGACTACGTACCACTTCTTCCTGTGCCGATCACGTGGCGGCAACAGCTCATTGATGAACAGGCCCGAGTGCAACCCCGTATGAAAGCGCTAATTGCTTCGCCGTACTATTCCGGCGTGGGAGGGCTTCAGCAGTACACGTACAGAATCGCAGTCGGCTTGCACAACGCAGGAGTCGACACGACAGTCATAACCTGTTCACGCGTCCTCGACGAGTCTGGCCCGACGGTTTTCACGCTTCCCCGACTTGCGACGGTGTCGAACACCCCGTTCAGTTTGCGCTGGTTTGGATCGATAAAGAAAGTTATCGACGATGTTGACCCCGACGTGGTGAACGGACATTTGCCCGTCCCGTACATGGCTGACGTCGCCGCACGAGTCACTCGCGATAGGCCGTTCGTCTTGACCTACCACAATGACGCGGTGGGAATAAATACGACGACCAAGCTCCTGGTAATGGCCTATTATCGCTTCCTGGGTAGGGGCACCATTCGCCGCGCCAGTTGGATCATAACGACCTCTCAACACTACGCCGCGCATTCTCCGTTTCTCGAAGGTTACCTCAGCAAAACGTCCGCCGTGCCTCCCGGTGTGGACGTCGCGACATTCAATCCGGCAGTCGACTCTAACCACATAAGAAACAAGTACGGCCTCAACGGGCACATTATCCTTTTCGTCGGCCAGCTAAGCAAAGCCCACCGACACAAAGGGCTCCCCATTCTTATCCGTGCGCTCCGAAGTCTTGACCCAAACGTTACTCTCGTGGTTGTCGGCGATGGAAACTGGCGCTCGCACTACGCCACGTATGCGCGGCGTATCGGAGTTCAAGGCCGGGTGGTATTCGCCGGGCTCATACCCGAGGAGGAGTTGCCTCTTTATTATCGGGGAGCGGATCTCACGGTGCTCCCCACGCTCACCGATGCCGAAGGGTTTGGGATGGTTTTAGCTGAGGCAAACGCCTGCGGCAGACCAGTTATCGGTACGAACGTTGGAGGCATCCCGTCAGTGATCCAAGATCACTACAATGGATTCCTAGTTCAGCCGGGTGATCTGCACGGACTTGTGGAAGCAATACGGGCGGTGCTGAGCGATGAAGAGCTGGCAGACAGGATGGGCCACAATGGCTATCAAATGGTCAAGAGTCAGTTTACCTGGGCTCAGGCGATTGCCCGGACTATGAAAGTATACGATGGCTTAATATGAGCTCAGTTGAAAAGAATAGACTGAAGCGTCCGATCGGCTCTTTTGAATCGTAGCCCTCGAGGTTGTGTTCGTGAAAATCTGCATGGTCTCTAATCTTTACCCGCCCTACATTCACGGTGGCGCTGAGCTGTACGTCTCCCACGTCTCAGAGAAGCTCAGCGAGCGTCACGATATCTCTGTGATAACTGCTGTCCCCTTTGGCCAAAACGGATCGTCAACTCGCGACAAAGTAGGCGAGCGAAAAGAAGCCACGTACCGATTTTACCCGTTAAACCTTTACTCGAACTATTACTATTCGCGCAAACCCGGCTTTATCAAGCCACTCTGGCACGCGTTTGATGTCTGGAATCCACACGCATACGCCTTCACAAAGGACGTGCTGAAGCACGAGCGGCCAGACCTCGTGCACGTGCACAATTTCAAGGGGTTGTCTGCGTCTGTTTTTAGTGCCGCTAAGGATCTTGGTATTCCCACGGTTCACACCGTGCACGACTACGCCCTCGTTTGTCCCAAGACGACCCTGCTGACGAGAGCTAATGCCTCGTGCGTGAATGCTCGAAGCCCGTGTCGGGTCTATCGCTCGTTTTGCAAACGAATCGATCCGGCTGTCGTTATCGCCCCGTCTGACTTTGTGCTTAACACCCTTTCCAGCTTCGGGCTGTTCGCAGACGTACGAAAGCTGAAACTTCCCCTTGGCATACCGGAAAGTGAGCCTGTCGTGAAGGTGAACAATGGCACGTTTGACATACTCTACGTCGGCCGTCTGGGAAAACACAAGGGGGTGCACACCCTCATCGAATCCGTGAAGGGCTTAGATCTCAAAAACGCACGACTGCACATCATTGGTCAGGGCAGTGACGGGGCGCGTTTCCAGCGCGCTGCGGGCGATGATGAGCGAATCGTCTTCTATGGCTTTTTAGCCCCTGATAGGCTGCGGCAGCTTTACAGCATCGCTGATGTGGCTGTCGTGCCGTCCATCTACGCGGAGACGTTCGGACTCGTGATACCCGAGTACTATCAACACGGGATCACGGTCATAGGAAGCCGGACAGGCGCAATTCCTGAACTCATCGAAGACGGGTACAACGGTTTCCTGTTTCCGCCCGGTGATGTTGAGGCCCTCACTTCGCTTCTACAAATGCTTTCGTCTGATTCGACTCTCCTCAGCGAAATGAGCAAAAACGCGCGGACATCGGCCAGAACCTTTGACTTGAACGTCCACGTCCAGAAGCTCGAAGAAATATACAAAGAGGTCGCCTCACGGTAAGGCCGCCCCCTCACACACGCTAAGCACGCGCTGTGCAACATTATCCCAGGCAAAAAGCGTAACCGCACGTCGCCTTGCGGCCACCCCCATTCGTTTCACTCGCCGGTCATCCAGGAGCAAATCGATGAGCGCCGCAGCGAGAACGCCTGCGTCTCCGGGAGCGACGAGCACCCCAGAGCTTTTGTCAACGAGTTCTGGGATCGCTCCAACAGCCGTTCCGATCACGGGCGTTCCGCACGCCATCGATTCGAGCGCCGGCTTGCTAAATCCCTCGATCAGTGAGGGCACCACCGTCACCATGGCGCGCTGATAGAGCGCGATAAGATCGTGCTGTGAAACGGAATCAACAAACTTGACCACGTCGGTTACATCGAGCGCTCGAGCGTGTGCCAACATCCGTTGCTTCAATCGTTGCGAGTCTTTTCCTATAATAACAAGCTCAACCGGAGTGACGCGCTGGACCGCTGCGAGCGCCTCGATCAAGTACGCAATCCCTTTTCTCGCCTCAAGTCCCCGAGCGACACACACAACGAGCGGTTTCTCAGCCACAACGCCCTCGGTCGGTGCGTCTGCAGGTGTGAAAAGGTTCACGTCAACACCATTGGGTATGACTCTCAGCTTCTCCGCGTGTTCCGGATACCGCGCGAGCGCCTGCGCCATCGTGTCGCTGCTGTCGCAGATAATTGCCTGAGCCCTTCTTAATGCGCGCTTTTCGAGCGCGGCAAGCAACGTGATTGCTATGCGCGATCTCGACAGTGGTAACTGCTCCAGCTCTGACGAGGGCAGGTGGTGCAGAATCTGTACGAGAGGAGCGTTGCGATGCACTGCCACCCCCTGCGAAAGGTCGTTAATCAGATGTACGTCGCACGCCTCGCATGGCGTAGGAGCGAACGCGTAGTAGTAAAAGGCCGCAACCCCGTGACTTCTCAATGGCCGAGGGAGGGGTCGGTATCTCACATTTGGCACTCCCGCTCCAAACCAAGCTGCAGCGAAGGCGTCTGGCGGAGTCTGATATGCGTCGCAGCTATGCACGGTGAGGTGGCAGAGTGGTGCCAGCCAACGACTCAACTCTAGCGCGTAAATGCCCGCACCGCCGATAAGGTTCCGGTCGTATTCGAAGGTTGATACTGCTATTCTCACACGCGCGCCTCTTCTGTCATCCCTTTTTTGTTGCGCGACATAAGCGCACGTTGCCGATCATGCTCCTAATGACGCTCTCGTCTTTTCGTGAACGTCCTCAGCACGATTAAGGTAACGAAATACACCCAGACCGCAATCCCGAATATGATGAATAGGTTGATCGGCCCCAGATAATACACGACGATCGCCATGAAGCGCTCAATTTGCCCGCACCGAACCCCGACAAGCGGTAAACGTGTAACACCTCATGCTTGATAAAGCATATATAATCGGAAAAGTATAGAAGGCCCAAATATGAATTTTCAGAGTCTCAGACGCACCAGTGTCGCCTATTTGATTTTTCTGGCGCTGTGCATACCGCTCGCGATAGCCATTGGGGGTCTTGTTCAGGTCTTCTGTGCTAGCGCTGTCCTCTTTTTTTTCCCGGGGTATTTCACGTCGCTCGTCATTCTGGGAGACCAAAGCGTCGCAGGCAGGATCGGCACGGCGATTGGTTTTAGCGTCGTCTTCCTCTCCATTCTCGAAATCGTGTACACGGCCCTGCTGATACCGGGGAATCCTCTCACCATCGTTGGGCCGCTCTTTCTTTGGACGACCCTTATGTTCGTTTTCGCGCTTGTCCTGAAACGCGAGCAGGCACCGATCAATGCGTCCGCCCTGCTCAAGCCTGAAAATATCATAATCGTCGCGATGCTCATTTTCGGGGCTGTTGCACGGCTGGCGTACCCGGCGACGGTAGGCACGATTCCCTTCTTTGATCCACTCTATTGGGCAACCCGCGCGGCGTACTTCGTGCACACGGGCTTCACGGGCATACCTTCATTCCTTTCATCCGGCCTTAGTGACCAGCTCCGCGAGCGAAGCTTCGAGTTCATGATGGGATCGTTGGCGATGACCGGTAACGCGTCAGTCATCGACATGGCGATCTGGTTCGGACCCGTGGTGGGCGTTCTGGCCTCCATAATGCTCCTCGCCGTTTTGGAGCGACTCGGGGTGACTCTGTCCGGCAAAGTCGTCGCGCTCTTCTTGTTTGGCTCAATGTCACCGTTATTTGAACTCTTCTGGAGGACGAACATCTCGATGATGCAGGTCGTCGGCACCTATTTCGTGTTCTTTGGCCTCTATCTCTGTGCTTCGCGGGAGACGGGCTCATTCCTAGCCGGCGCGTTTGTGCTGGGGCTCTCCATTGACATTCACATCCTCTACGGCGTTTACACGCCCTTCATATTCGCGTTCGTGGTGATTGCCCAGCTCATGAAACGACAGAACACGTTCACGACGATTGCCTCTATTCCGACGTATGTACTCGGGCTGATGCTCTTTGCTTGGCGCTTCCTCGTGTACGGCATACCGTCGGGCTTCAGTCCAGCCCTCATCACCATCAGCGCGGCGCCGTTCGAGGGCTTCACTCCAGCTCTCATTACCACCAGCGCGGCGCCGTTCGCGATGCAGTCTGTTCTGCCGCTGATTGCGCTCCAACTAATGTACCCAGATCCGACGTACATGCTCCTCTACATAACGCCGCTGATAGCGGCGCTCGCCGTCGTAGGACTCATAGGCCCTCTGATCGAGACCAAAGAGTGGGAGCTCTCGCATCTCGTCTTGCTCGCCTTCGTGCTAGGGATGTTTGTCGGTTGGGTCCTGTCAACCGTGTACTTTTCGTATGCTCCGGCGACCGCTGAAATCTTCCTCGGGCGCGGCGTGGCGTATGCCGAAGCGGTTCTCATACCTGCTGCGGGTCTCGGGGTGTCCGTACTCGAGCGATCTCTCGGACGCAGATCTGCGCTTATCTCCCCGGGCAGAATTGTTGCTGTCGTGCTGGTCGCGCTTATCTTGGTGACCAATGTGGCGGGGGCGATAAGCACCGACAAGTATCAGTCGGTGATTGGAGTGGACGACCTCAACGCGATACGGTACGTGGGCCAGATCCCCAGCAACGCTACGACACTGGCGTTTTTCGCCCCCCCCAACCCGAACGACCCGTATGCGAACGCGAGCTCCTCGCAGCGCGTGGCGCTGTTCTATATCACAAACCCGTCTGCGTTTGATACCTCACCGATGGCGTACCGAGACGAGGTGTCAAACAGCACCGCTGTATTACAGGCCGCCATGCAAAGCGACAGAAGCTTTTACAAGTACGCGATCCTGTCGGAGAACTTCGGGTCCAGCGAGCGAACCGCCTTGGACAGTTACCTCAGGTCGAATGGTTACACGCAGGTGGCGACATTCGGCAATGCGTGGGTCTACGAGACCAGCTAGGCGGCGAGGATCATAGCCCCCTTGTTTCCCGCGGCGCGCGCAGTATCGCCCCGTCGCTTGCCGAACTCACCGCGGCGGCGTATCTTTCCAAGTAGCCGCCGACGTCTTTTCGCACGGGAGTCCACGTTGCCTTTCTGGCCGCAAGGACATCGTCTGTCAGCTGCACAGCCAGCCGGTGGTTCGGTATGTCAATAATAATCTCGTCCCCGTCGTGCAAAAGCGCCAAGGGACCTCCCTCAGCCGCCTCTGGTGAGATGTGTCCGATCGCGGGGCCCCTAGTCCCGCCCGAGAAACGACCATCTGTAATAAGGGGCACCTTCAGCCCCATTCCCGATATCGCGGCGGTTGGCGCAAGCATTTCGGGCATTCCAGGTCCACCTCTAGGCCCTTCATAGCGCACGACCACAACCTGCCCTTCGCTCACCGATCCAGCCAGAATGGCCCGCATCGCCTCTGCTTCGGCGTTAAATACGCGCGCTTTTCCCGTATAGCGGAGCATGTCGTCGCTCACGCCAGCGCTTTTGACGATTGCGCCATCGGGAGCAAGGTTCCCGAACAGCACCGTGATGCCGCCTGTCGCGTGCACCGGATCGTCGAGGGGGCGTATGATTGCGTCGTCACGGATGTACGCCTCATCAGCGATCTCATAAACGCTCTTGCCCGAGCAGGTCGTTTCGTTGCATAAAAGCGTTCGAGCGCGTTTCATGACGCCTGGGACGCCGCCAGCGGCGTCGAGGTCGCTCATGGTATACGGGCCGACCGGATTCAGGGATGCGATGTGCGGCGTCCGTGCGCTCAGTTCGTCAAAAAGCGTGAGCGGGAGTGATATGCCCGCCTCGTGCGCGATTGCAGGGAGGTGTAGCGCCGTATTCGTAGAGCCACCGATGAGCATGTCGAGAATGATCGCGTTCCGAAACGATGCCTCGGTCACGATGTCGCGCGGCGTGACCCCGTTCACTATGAGGTCGACGATGCGCTTCCCTGTGGCTTCGGCGATGCGCCTCCTTCGGGCATCAACGGCTGGCGTTGTCGCACAATAGGGAAGCGAGAGGCCCAGCATCTCGGTCATACAGGCCATGGTGTTGGCTGTGTATAGTCCCTGGCAGCTGCCGCACCCGGGACACGCCCGGCTAACGAGCTCCTCGAGGTACGCTTCCGTCATGCTGCCTGCCTGGACACAGCCGACCCCTTCAAACGTCGAGACGAGCGTAACGTCCGTGCCTTCGTAGTACCCCGGTCGCATGGGGCCGCCGGTCACCACCATCGCCGGCACGTTTAGCCGCAGCGCCGCCATCAACATCCCGGGGACGATCTTGTCGCACGACCCCACCATGACCAATCCGTCAAACTGGTGCGCCTGCGCCATGAGCTCAACGGAGTCAGCGATGTTCTCACGGGACGGGAGGGCATAGCGCATGCCCGAGTGCCCCATGGCGATGCCGTCGCAGATGCCAATGGTGCCGAACTCGAACGCGATGCCGCCGGCCAAATGTACCCCTTTTTTAACAAACTCAGCGAGATCACGCAGATGAAGGTGACCGGGAACGATCTCGTTCCAGGCGTTGGCGATGCCGACAAACGGCCGTTCGAGATCCTCGTCCCCCACGCCCAAGGCATTTAAGAGGGCCCTTTGGGGTGCGCGTGTCACCCCCCTCGTTATTTCCTTGCTCCTTAGTTCCATATACCTAAAGAATGATCGCTGAAGTTATAAAAATGAGTGCGCTGGTAAGATCGACAGAAAGTATGCCAAAAGTAGGCCAAAAGTGCGCCACTTTCTAACAATATGTCTCTTGGCCATAGATTGAGTGCGACTTAAAATCGCTCCGCGTTCAGCGTCTGGGCGTTTGCCGTTCGGAGTGCTGTTTGTGAAAAGTGAGATCTCTTGATATATTTTTAGTTATATCTGTTGCTCCCGAACCGAAAACTTGCGCAGCGACCGAGCTTAAAAGCGCCTTCCTGTCACAAACCGACGGCTGCGCCACGACCGGAAAAGCCGGATACGACAATTGGGTCCGGACGTCGCACGTTTGCGATTGACTATTTCCTAGCATGTCATGTTTGTTCAACATTTTCCGTGTGACTGGCAACTTTGCCCCTCGGTCAGTTTCAGACCGAAGCTTTTATCGTATCGTTTGACATTTTTTTTAAGGCAACGAACGCTTTACGAGCCATTCATGCGCGCACCTAAAATCGTCTCATTTTCCATAGTTATCCTTCTCATTACAATCCTATTTACGGGAGCTGTAACCGTTCCTGCAGCAGCACAGAACGATACGATGATGTTTCGTTACAACGCCCAGCACACCGGTGATTACAGCCCCGTGGCGGGGAGCAACACGTCGAAAGGGCTGCTGACGTGGAGCTTCACGACCGGAAACACCGTGTTCTCTTCTCCTGCCGTCGTCAACGGGGTGGTCTACGTGGGGAGCTATGACAGCAACATCTATGCCATCAACGCCACCAACGGGGCGAAAGTGTGGAGCTTCACGACCGGAAACTATGTGCTCT
>PLGY01000021.1:0-5938 GCA_003139855.1 Candidatus Methanoflorens stordalenmirensis | reverse complement strand
GCGATGACAACAACACCTACGCCCTTAATGCTACCACCGGAGCGAAGCTCTGGAACTACACGACCGGAGGCTATGTGCGTTCCTCCCCCGCCGTCGTAAACGGGGCGGTCTATGTAGGGAGCGATGACAACAACACCTACGCCCTTAATGCTACCACCGGAGCGAAGCTCTGGAACTACACGACGGGGAGCGCCGTGCTCTCTTCTCCTGCCGTCGTGAACGGGGTGGTCTATGTAGGGAGCTATGACAGCAACATCTACGCCCTCAACGCTACCACCGGGGCGAANNGTGGAATTACACGACCGGAGGCGACGTGTACTCTTCCCCCGCCGTTGTCAACGGCGTCGTCTACGTAGGGAGTTCTGACAACAACGTCTACGCCCTCAATGCCACCACCGGCAAGGTGACGTGGAGCTTCACGACCGGAGACTATGTGCTCTCCTCCCCGGCCGTCTCAAACGGGGAGGTCTACGTAGGGAGCGTCGATGGCAATATCTACGCCATCGGCAACACAGCTGCGGTCACAAGTAAGGGTGCGACTCCCGGCTTCGATGTCATACTCGCTTTTGTCGGACTAGGAATCGCCGCTTACGTAGTGAGGAGGAGGAGCTAACCCACCACACTTCTGCGTACCGCCCATAGGAGTTCCTCACGAAGTACGAAGAGAGTACCACCTACGCCCCGTCGACGGCGACCAAGTATGTCACAGTGACGACAAAGGCGAGCTAGCAGAGTTCGCAGGGATAGCACAGCAATACAAGCTTTTTTCGATTTCAAGGACTTAGAATGCATTGAGTGCTGCATTTTATCATCAGTTTCAGACCGGAGACTATATAGTGTCTTCTGACGCGTTGGTAGGCGTCCAAGAACGTTTTGCGAGGCAATCATGCGCGTATACAAGATTCTCTCATTTTCTGTAGTAGTCCTTCTTATTACAGTTGTATTCGTAGGCGGTGTAACCATTCCTGCAGCAGCACAGTACGATACGATGCAATATCGGTATAACGCCGCGCACGCCGGCGATTACAGCCCTCTGGCAGGGCCGGTGGCATCAAACGGACAGCTGAAGTGGGGCCTCACGACCGGAAGCGTCGTGCTCTCCTCCCCTGCCGTTTCAAACGGCGTCGTGTATGTCGGGAGCGATGATGGCAACGTCTACGCCCTTAACGCTACCACTGGGATGAAAGTGTGGAACTACACGACCGGGGGCGAGGTGTACTCCTCCCCTGCCGTTTCAAACGGCGTCGTGTACGTGGGGAGTGAGAATAACAACGTCTACGCCCTTAACGCTAGCACCGGGGTGAAAGTGTGGACCTACACGACAGGGAGCGCCGTGCTCTCTTCTCCTGCCGTCGTGAACGGCGTCGTCTATGTAGGGAGCAATGACTATAACGTCTATGCCCTCAACGCCACCAGCGGGGCGAAAGTGTGGAGCTTCACGACCGGAAGCGCCGTGCTCTCCTCCCCTGCCGTTTCAAACGGCGTTGTGTACGTGGGGAGTGAGAATAACAACGTCTATGCCCTCAACGCCACCAGCGGGGCGAAAGTGTGGAGCTTCACGACCGGAAACTCCGTGCTTTCCTCCCCTGCTGTCGCCAACGGAGTGGTCTACGTCGGGAGCGAGAACAACAAGGTCTACGCCCTTAACGCTAGCACCGGGGTGAAAGTGTGGAACTACACGACCGGAGGAGGAGTTTATTCATCCCCAGCAGTCGTTAACGGCGTCGTGTACGTCGGGAGTAAAAACAACAAGGTCTACGCCCTTAACGCTACCACTGGGATGAAAGTGTGGAACTACACGACCGGGGGCGAGGTCAACTCCTCCCCCGCCGTCGTAAACGGGGTGGTCTACGTGGGGAGCAATGACTATAACGTCTATGCCCTCAACGCCACCAGCGGGGCGAAAGTGTGGAGCTTCACGACCGGAGCCGCCGTGCTCTCTTCTCCTGCCGTCGTGAACGGCACGGTGTATGTGGGGGGCTATAACAGCAACGTCTACGCCATCGGCAACGAAGCTGCAGCCACAAGTCAGGGTGCGACGCCCGGTTTCGAGGTCGTGCTCGCTTTTATCGGACTCGTTTTTGTCGGACTCGTAATCGCCGTTTACGCAGTGAAGACATATCGATACTGAGTGGGCCATGTCTGTTGGTTAAAAAGGATTTATTGATGCGCCGCTGGAGCTTGTGTTGCCCCGACTACGCCGACAGGCCCTTGTGCGGGAGACCTTCAGCCCAGCCATGAAGGTCGCAGCCTGCTCGAATCTACTGAGAAAACATCAAGGAGCACGGTCGTGACGATACGCGTGCATTAGTCTAGACCCGTGAACGAGGGCGCGTTTGCGCTCGCACGCTCTTAATACGGCCCTGTGTAATAGTATATAACGCATCGCGTCTTCACTTTCTCTGGCATCTCTAGGAAGAATTCAAACGCGAGATGATGAGTATCAAGCCGCATTTTAATGAGATATTTGAGAAAGGACGTTGCGAGCGGAGCGTCGTACCGGCACTCCATGGTGACCTCGCGTACCGTTTGATATATTGCCACACTTGAATCTTCACACCCGTGAAGCTCCGGCGGTAGCCGAATGATCGGGCAGGCATGAGACAGCTTCGGGCCATAAGGGCCTATCTTGTGCGTGCAAATCGGTTACACGCGTCTCAGAACACGTCAGCACGCATAACTGTTATGATTCGCGGTGGCGGCGTTTCAAAATTGGCTGCGCAGCACCGCGAACGAAGAAGACCCTGCCAAGAAAGAGGGGGCACCAGTTAAACGGTACCGAAGCCGCTGGAAAATGGAAAGACGATCATACGGGCGTCAGATCGTTCGAACGTATTCATTTTTTGACCATTTGAACACCACAGCATAGTTTCTACGATCACGTTCAACCGACGCTTTTATCTTATCCTCTAACACGTTTTAGGCATCAAAGAGGGCACAACGAATGAAATTTATATGTACTCTTATAAGTATCGCCACGGCGGCCCTCGTGCTGGTCTCGCTCTGTGCGAGTCCGCTGAGCGTGAGTGCGGCACAGGGCAGCAACGCGAACGTCCAAGCTCTCGCTGTGGTCGGAGCGTCCGCCGGCTCAGCGCCGGCCGCGTGCGCGCCGGATGCAAACAGCCTCGCCCTCTTGGTACAAGGTGCGAACGGCGCCCTCTGGTATGATCACTGGGATGGCACGAATGGCTGGTCGCCGACGTGGACCTCCCTCGGCGGGGTTCTGACCGCGTCACCCGCTGCGACCTCACTGGGCAGTGGTCTGATAGACGTCTTTGCGCGCGGCAGTGACGGCGCCATCTGGGAGAGGACGACCACTAACGGAGGCTCATCGTGGAGCGCCTGGTCCGGCATCGGCGGGCAACTCGCCTCAGGCACCGGCCCTGCCGTGTGCTCGCAAGGCAGCCGTCTCGACGTCTTTGCGCAAGGTACGGACGGCGCCCTGTACCAAAAAACGTGGAACGGCACGTCGTGGTCCAGCTGGCAAAATCTCGGCGGGTTCCTGACGTCGTCACCAGCAGCAGCAACAGCGCCGGGTAGTAGCAGAATCGACGTCTTTGTGCTCGGCACCGACAACGGCCTGTGGCAGAAGACGTATAACGGTGGATGGTCCTTGTGGAAATCTGTCGGTGGTGTGACGGAAACTATTTATTACGTTCCCCAAGCAGGATCAACGTGGGTCAACCAAGGGACTGCAGGCGCCAGCTATAACGCGTACGTCAGCACCCCCAGCCTATTTCAGACCCAATCAAACGGCTACCCGTATTGGGGAAACATGACGAAAAATGATTTTGTCTGCATCCCGGCGGGCACCGCAACCAACAATCAGAACGTAGCTTCATGGGAGATCGGGTTTCATTTCACCGGAATAGTGCCTGGCCAGCGCTACCAGAAAATTTGGGACAAAGCGTATGGCGGTTTCATGATTGAAATTGATACCGCACTTGGCGCCAGCCACAGTGAACTTACGATCTACCGCGCTACGACCGGCGGCAGTGGGGCGCGCTGGTACATACCAACTGATACCGTACTCTGCGCAGGCCACAATTATTACATTCAAATTGCGTGGAACACCAGTGCGGGCCCGGGACACGAACCATGCCCAACGGTCTGGATCGGTGAGGACGGAAACGCGCCGGTGCATCAAACACACTTCGACGAGAGCGGCGGCGCTCTTGGCGGAACTGGATCCTGGTACAACAATTCAGTGGGTTCTGCGAACCTAGGAAATACAGCTTCAAACGCGCCTAACAACGCGTCTGCGAAGATTGACCCGCTCAACGGCGGCTTCTTTGTGTATCGGCAATACAATTCAATCGTGAATTTTAGCAGCGGTGGGAGCTGGAACACCGACAAACTGCGCTGGACCTAGCCACGTTTATGTCGGGATCCGCGGCGAGGGTACGAAAAGGATCGTGATGCGCGCAATAGCGCTACGCACGCCCTCGGTAAGATCGGCGATAGCAGAGCCGGCGGAGCTGTTGATAAGCACGCTCGAAGGCTGTGTGCGACAGCTAGACCCGCACGAGAGCGGTTTGCGTGACGAAGGGTATAGGGAAAACAGAGCGCAAAGTGGGCGCCACCTTCAAGGATGAGGAAAAAGGCGCGTGCCCGGCCAGTAGCACGACCGAACTGTGATTGCCTTCTGAAGTGGGAAATATCGTTCGAAGAGAGAAAATGCGTCTTCGATTTTGTCGCTGAACGCTTACAATGCCGTTAAACCCGTTATTTATGATGCCTAATCTGCGTATGTGTAACTACCGGTCATCAATGCTGTGATTCGAGAATCTTAGCCGCAAAGCGCTTCACGTCTGCGGCGTACTCCGTGCTTTTTACATCTCCCTCAAGAATGTCAAGCTTGCCAGCTGCTGGGCTTCCGCAAAGTTTTTCCATGGTTTTGAGTGCTTTTTCACTCCCGGAACCTCCGTACGTGCAAAAGAATGCGACGCTCTTGAACTTGTTCTTGTTCTGCTCTAGATACGTCCGGACCGGGCCGGACATATTTCTTGCCCATACTGGAGTGCCGACAACGACTAGATCATATAGCGAGGCATCGTTTTTGGGGGGGGCGATTCTCGCGCGAGTTCTGAGCAATGTCTGCAGCACGAGCTGACTCATGCCCTTCCCCTGCGTGTCGGAGACGATCGCCTCTATGTCGGCGCCGAGGGCGCCTGCAAGCGCTTCAGCCACAATTCTCGTATTTCCGGTTCGTGAGTAAAATGCTACGAGCGATTTCATAGGTTGAGATACGAGGCACTACTTAATAGAACCGCCAGTCTGGGTTGTTGCCAAAAACGAGCTGGAGTCACGCCAATGAACACCGAAGACGTGAATGATGCAAGAAAAGCAACGAATTTCAAAAGTGAGACTTTGTGAGGCTCCGACCTCGCAACAAACCATTGCTGGGCTAATAGTCAGCAGTATAGAGCTTAAATTCCTGCAGTGAGCAGCGAGGGGGCTTTAGCGCCCTCGGCTCCTTTTTTTCGCAAGTAGGCCCGAGCCAAGTAGGAGAGCGTCTTCCTTTGGCCCTATGCTTAGCCCCTAGCTCACCATCTCTTTTTTCGATTTCAAGGCCGCAAAGCAACTTAGTGCCTCTCACTCGCCTTTTTCCGACCGGAGGCTTTATTTAGCCCCTGACATTTTGTTAGGGCAACGAACGTTTTACGAGGCAATCATGCGCGTATACAAAATCGTCTCATTTTCTGTGGTCATTCTTCTCATTAGCGTGTTTTTTGCAGGCGCTGTAATCGTTCCTGCCGCGGCTCAGTACGATACGCAATACCAGTATAACGCTGCGCACACCGGCGATTACAGCCCGGTAGCAGGGAGCACACCACCAAACAACGTTCAGAAGTGGAGCTTCGCGACCGGAGACCTCGTCGACTCCTCCCCCGCCGTTTTAAACGGCCTCGTCTACGTGGGAAGCAATGACCACAAC
>PLGY01000046.1 GCA_003139855.1 Candidatus Methanoflorens stordalenmirensis | reverse complement strand
CTTCTCGACTAGCCTTCTCTTTAGCAAGCTCCTCTTCGGTGTCAATAGTCTGCGCGGGAAAATCCTCTGTAAGCCTTGTGCTGTACTTTAAGACCAACTCAAAGAGTTTGGGCGTAGGAATGTCTGAGAGATCGCGCTTTTCGAGTTCTTCCTTCAGGCGCGTGAACTGCGTCCCGAGGAGTTCCAGCTGCGCCTGGTTGGTCAGCAAGTACTTTTCGCGCATGGCGTCACGTTCGATGGCCTTTAGGTTCGTGAGCTCTTCTCTAAATTCTTGCTCCCATTTTGCCAACGTGCCTCTACTTGTACCGATTTCGATTTCAATAGCTCGAAACGACTTCCCCTGAGCTCGTAGCTCCAGGAATTTCTGTCTTGTATGTGCTCCTTTCATGGGTTTACCTTCCGTCGTACGACGGCAGCTATGCTCGAAGCGAAGGATCACACAAAGAAAGACGCAGACAAACATCCAAAACTATATACAATAGTCCAGTCACTTTGAATTGCGTCTTGCTTTGCGTGAGAGCAGGCCGTTTTTGATTGGCGTCAACTGCGCGGCCTGCTTTCACTTCTAAGCCTTAATCCCACTCAGACGTCATAGTAAATGAATGTTGGGGCTCCATTTTAGCTGTCGCTTGGCTGAGACGGCTGACGTGCTTTATGTTGGATGATTGGTTGTCCCTCGCAGAGATCGATGCAAGTCCGATTGTGAGGTCCCTACCGTATTCGCGTGTCGCAACTTCATCGTGCGTCGTTCTCTTCCACCTAAATCTCACCACAACCGTCTAAGAGTAGTGCCAGGCAGTTGGTGTTAAACGAAGTTCAGGCGTCCCGCCCGACAAGTAAGTTTTTCAAAATATTATATTTTCTAAATTATAATAAAATTAATATAATAACATTTTTGGCATTTTTAGAGTGCTAGGCATTGCACACGCCGTTGGCCAACAGATGTGTCGATTCGGAAATAACGGTGTTTAGTTCCCGCGCGCGAAATTGTGGTACATTTTTGGCTTAGTTTTGGCGTACTTCCGCGTGCGAGACGTCACATTCAATATTGCAAGACTCTGCTTAACCCTCTGTAGCTTATCGCTGAGCTATGTGCGGCAAGCCATCCTTCAACGAGTCAAATGTGGTCACGGCAAAGAGGCAGATAGATAAATAGTCTTCAACGACCATACGTGCAAAGACAATGATCGACTTGGAACACGCTGTTTTCGATATCATCGCCGCCGAAATGGATAGGCTGACGGCTGACGAGCTGATCGCTGCCCTGCAGCGCAATACTCTTGATGCTCCGAAAATGGGAGTGATGGTTCCGGGAAGCGGATGCAGGTTCTGCGCGCCGCAGTACGACGACCGGCGCCGCGAGACGGAGTCGCAATTTGAGTGCGATCTCAAGGCGTGCATGATTCATTCACTCGTGTCGCACACACTCGGCATCCTCCAAGACGCTGACCGCATGGTCGACATGGCAAACGTCGCAACGGCGCGCAACCGACTCACCAGCGTGCTGCAAACGATTTTCAGTGAGCAGAAAAGCAAGGAAATTGCAGCGCGTTTGATGAAGACGTTGGAAACAACGGGCCAGGCCCCTGTCAATAATGGCTGGGCAGATTGAACGCGGTTCTGGCACGACGTCCGCACCAGTAGTTTATTGATGCTCAAGAAGAAGCCGCATAGCGCCCTCATTTCGGGGAGTTAAAGCGCATATCAATTCCAAAGCGTGCAGCGACGTTCACACAGTTCGGGCTACTACCTAGCAGTAACAGAGAGTACATATAACACGGCACTACGTCTTTTCTAACAGCCAAAGGAGGGTGAGCTCGTGCCTACGTGCAAAGAATGTAAGTTCTATGAACCAATCGACGACGGCAGAGGCAGTTGCTTTGGCCACGAGGTGCCAGGCGACCGAGAGACAAGTCAGTGTCCTACGCGCACGTTCATACCTAAATAGGCCACGTCGTTGTTCCCGCGCATTTGAAAAGCTGCGACACGCCCGAAGCGCAACAGCCAACGTGGCCAATGCGCATCAGACAGAAGGATTG
The DNA here is from genome assembly GCA_003139855.1 of Candidatus Methanoflorens stordalenmirensis. Taxonomy (GTDB): domain Archaea; phylum Halobacteriota; class Bog-38; order Methanoflorentales; family Methanoflorentaceae; genus Methanoflorens; species Methanoflorens stordalenmirensis. The sequence continues at coordinate 13,559 of PLGY01000046.1, read as the reverse complement.
AAATGTCTGACGTTAAGGTAAGCAAAGAAGCACGACTGCAATAATGGCGGTCGTCGCCTTGGTGGAGACGCGGCGAAAGGCGGTCGGTCTGCCGAGTTCTCACGTGCAATACTTCCTTTGCACATACCGATCGCGTAACCGCAGAATCTGATTCTCAGCGCCTAGCACGCTCGGCTGAGCTCAGCTGTGACTACAAAAAAGATGGCACTCGTGTGTCAGCGACCGGAATTTCGAGTCGTTCGTTGCTTTTTGTGAGAAGCTGCCTTTTCCATACGCCTAGGGCTTAAAGCGCCGTGGCGTGGGCCCGTGCATGTGCATTCTTCCGTGCCGTCCCATCTTTCCCATGTGCATTTTTTTCTTCACGAAAAACAGCGCGAACATAACGGCCGGCACGACGGTGAACAGGACGAACGCGGCAGCCAAGAACAGCATTACCATCAATTGCGCGAACAGCAGCATTACCGTCACGAAACGCAACGCCATCTTGAAAGGCATCATCATCATGCGAACCGGCCCCGTTATGGGCATCATCATCATTTTCATAGGCAGACACATCAGTTTAAAAAGACCCATTCTTTTGCCTCGCTTTGATTCAATTATAGTTCGCACCTCAAACTCTTTGGTTTGTGCGCACCGCCAACCACGGACACGCAAACACTGAACCGTGCATGTTCCTAGAGGCCGCCATAGGCCCCACAGCGGACTTCAGCTCGTTAGAGCGTTTGATTTGCCAACTACTTTGGTCTTCTTTCGTGTCTTTATAATCCTTTCCCTGCCTAACAAAGCACGTTTGGGTCGTGCGCCGTCTTGTTGCAGCCGGCACGATGACTGATAGGGACGCGAAACTCGACGCTTTCCCTCTATTTGCTTAGCAGCAGGTATACCGCGACTACCAACAGCGCTACACCAAAAACCTTTTGCAAAACGACATTAGGGACATTTACTGCGACTTTCGCCCCAAGAAAAGCTCCGAAAAAGAAGCCAATGCCGAGAATCGCCGCAATCTTCAAATCCGCGAAGCCGCTTTGGTAGTACGTCAAGGCAGCTAGCAACCCAAAAGGCGCGGCCAGCAAAACCAGCGTGGTGCCTTGCGCCTGTTGCTGGGTGAGCCCGACGAGCAGCACGAGCGCCGGGACCAGGATGAGACCGCCGCCAATTCCTAACAAGCCGCTTAAAACTCCGGCCGACGCTCCAATGAGCACGTACAGAATTATGCTGTCCAAGCCATAGTCACCTCCCGTTTTCGCTCTGCACCTCTTGATTCATCTCGGAGGGTTTAACCGTGTTCGGTCGAATAGGTGCCGCCAATGAGCAGTATCCAAAAAAGCGTGGTCGTATTTGAGCGCCTGGACGATAATGCGTTAAGAGTCGCGATGGGCATCGCTCGGATTTGTCGTCACTCGTTGCACTCTTAGATCTGAATGCCGCTCGGCTAATTCTTCCTCCTTCTTTTCCAAAGCTGCGATCAGGCCGGCAATGACGCTGTCTAAGAACACCATCACATTGATCTCAAACAGCGTTCCAAGTGGCGTGAGTGAGATTGATACGCCAGTGACCTGACGCTCTAGGAAGCTCGTTTCGTCGGCTTCCGTTCGGCCGCGGATGGTCACAGTGTTAGTCGCAATGGTGCCAAGAGATGAGTCCGTATTCGAGGTGACAACGGCAATTCGAGCTCCGTGATGCTTGGCGATTTTAGCTGTCTCATTAACCGGACCTGTTTCGCCCGTCCCGGAAACGGCGATCACCAGATCGTGTGGTTTGACAGCAGGGGTGACAACCTCGCCAAAGACGTAGACGTCGAAACCCAGATGCATTAAGCGCATAGCAAAGGAGCGGGCGACCAGCCCCGACCGCCCCTCGCCAAGAAGGAATATGCGATGGCGATCTGCGTGCGTCGCAATGATCTCAGCGACAAACGCGTTCACCTCTGAACGATCGAGCGAGCCTGCCTCTTGTCGCACTCGTCCGGAAATAGATTCCATTGTGCGCTTGATGCGTTTGTATGGTTCGCCAGTTATAGGGTCTGCAGTCATTCCCCTCCACGTTCGTCCTACTCCTTTGAACGCCGCCAATGCCAAGTATCTTTCGGTTCAACGGAGTCAAAGTTTGCACTTCGCGCCGAGTCGGCCTGACGCCGAGCAACGTTTTGCGAGGAGGTCATCCTTATTGCAAAAAAAACCGTCTGCGCTATTTGGCTCAACGCAGATCCAATGAAAGTACGTACCTACCCTAACCGATAGCGTATTATACAGGCGCACGAATCGAGGGTGCAGCAGTGTTAGTCTCTCCAATAAGGCGCTGAGGAGCACTCGACCATGGCAAAAAAGAAAAAGCTGACCTACACTTCGCTTCTCGATAACAAAGAGATTGATAGCGGATACGAACTGGCGCTGGAAACGGTCCGAAGAGAGCTTGGGCAGCATCATCCCATGTATATCGGCGGTCGGCGCGTCGCAGCTATCGAAGATTTTGAGACCCGCTCCCCCATCGATACGGATCTCGTGATCGGCACGTTTCAAAAAGGCGGGGAGGCCGAGACCCGGTCCGCGGTCGCCGAGGCAACGGAGTCGTTTCCCGCGTGGAGTGAAACTGACTGGAAAGAACGCGTGCGAATCATTCGCGCCGTCGCGGACGTCATCGAGGAGCAGAGCTTCCTCCTTGCCGCTCTCATGACCTATGAGGCGGGAAAAAACAGATTTGAAGCTCTCGCTGAGGTGTGTGAAGCGATCGAAATGCTTCGGTATAACTGCGCTATTTATGAAGAGAAAGAGGGCTTCACCGTTCCCATGTCCGAGGTCACCGGAGAGCGAAGCGTCAGCGCGATGAAGCCATATGGGACGTGGGCTATTATCTCACCGTTTAACTTCCCGCTCGTGCTCGCTGCAGGAATGGTCTCAGCCGCACTTCTCACCGGAAACACCGTGGTGTTCAAGCCGACAAGCAAAGCGCCACTGACCGGTCTAAAGCTGTATGCGGCGTGCGCGGGAGTAGGGATTCCCGACGGCGTGCTAAATGCGATCACCGGTCCGGGAGAACCATTTGGGGCTGTCGCGGTAGCGCATCCGGACGTCGCCGGCATTGCATTTACGGGATCGCGTGATGCGGGGATGTGGTTGGGGCGCAACTTTGCCGCACGCCAAGCTTATCCAAAGCCTTTTGTCGCTGAAATGGGAAGCAAAAATCCCGTTATCGTCACCGCTCACGCCGACCTTGACAAGGCGGTTGACGGGGTGCTTAAAGGGGCTTTCGGCTACGCCGGGCAGAAATGCAGCGCCACGTCGCGCGCGTATGTTGATTCAGCAGTGGCACCTGACTTCATCGAAAGGCTGCGCGTCAAGACCGAAGAGGTGATAGTGGGCGACCCGCGCAAGAGCACCGTTTTTGTCGGCCCATTGATCGACCGCACCGCGCTCGCAAAGTTCAAAGACGCCGTTGAAGACGGTCAGCAGGACGGAGGGACTCTGATAGCAGGCGGAACCGTGCTCCTGGACGGTGCGTACGGCAAGGGATGCTACGTACGTCCCACCATCATGACCGGGCTTCCCCGAAGCCACCGTCTTTTCCGGGATGAGCTCTTCGTGCCATTTATACTCATCGACACCGTCACATCGCTCGAAGAGGGATTGAGAGAAGCGAACGCAACCGAGTATGGCCTCACCGCAGGCATTTTTTCTGAGGACGAGGATGAGATTCAACGGTTCTTCGCGTCGATGCAGTTTGGCGTGTGTTACGCGAATCGGCGTGGCGGTGCCACGACGGGTGCCTGGCCCGGCGTTCAGCCGTTTGGCGGATGGAAGGCGAGTGGACTAACTGGGAAAGGCGCCGGCGGACCATACTACCTGCTTTCCTATATGCGCGAGCAGACACAGACGCGAGCGTGAGCGTGAATGGCTAGGCCGACGTACTCGGTTGAATGGAAGTATCGCACCAACAATGGATGCAAAGCTGACCGGTTCGGACCGTACATGCTGCAGGCGCAACTTATGCTATTATACGCCGGTCTGGAAGGTCAGGCACGAAGCGACGCAATCCAGCTCGGCGTGGTGAGCCTCGAGTGCATCAACGAAGTATCACACCGGCACGCATTTTGGGTTATTACCGAAGCTGCACTGCAGGCGCTCGAACTCGACACAGAAACGCACGAACGGATCAGTGCAGAGCTTTCGTGCGTCGTGCCATTGCCAAGCGAAGGCGAGATTACTGACTACAAGAGTACGCTCGATGCACTCTCTCGGGCGTTGCGAAAGCCGTAGCACTGGCCTGCGTCGTAATGGTCCAAAGCGCGTAGCGGTGTTCAGAAGACTGCACAATTACTACTTTGCTGTGCGCTACCGACCACGTATTGCGGCACGTGCAAAGCGTTTATCGAGGTTCATAAACGAGTCAAAAAAACGAAAGCCCTTTTGGCGCCCGCCAGACCTCATAGAAAGCTTTACGCGTTCTGACAGCCATAAGTTCGGCTATAAGGAGGCACTACCACAATGGCACTAGAAAGAAAGATAACCTACTTTGATGCTCCTGGAGAGGAAAACACCGCTGCTGTACTCACCATCGCGAGAGAGCGTGCTAAGGAACTAGGCATACGCCGAATCTTGATTCCTTCGGTTCGGGGAGCTTCTGCAGAAAAAGCGCTCGATTTCTTCGCGAGTGACAGCTTCACGCTCTTTTTCGTCGGCACCGATCCATCGCGTTTTTCGCCCGAAACCAAAAAGCACATTGAGAATGCGGGCTTTAAACTCGTGTTTTACAAAGAAGTTGACTACCAGTACTCCGATGAAGTGAAAAATGCCTTTCGCAGGTTCGGACAAGGCACCAAAGTGGCTGTCGAACTCACGCTGATCGCGACGCAGGTAGAGATCGTCGAACCAGGTAATGAGGTCGTGGCGCTTGGTGGGAGTTCGAAAGGACTGGACACGGCGCTCGTGACTAAGGCGGCGACAAGCGACGAGTTCTATGAGCTTGAAATCAGCGAAATCCTCTGCAAGCCGCGCAAAACAAAAACCTGAGGTCAAACGGTCGCGATAGTGCGCGTCTGAGGGGCTGCGATAGCGACCAAGCCGCTAATCTCATCTAAGCCGTGTGCAAGATGCGGCGAGGCGACCGATTAGCCACGCCGACCTAATGCGGTACGAGGGCAAGCGTCCATTAGCCCCCTAGATTGTGCAGCAGGGCAATAGAGGCCGCTGAACTGGCGGCCGCCGTCGAGGTGCCGGCCTACACTTCCCAAAAGGCTGCAACTTTTCCGACGTTGATGAAATCTCGGCGCCCATCGTGCTCGAGCACAACAACGCCATCCGCGCTTCCGACGACCTTACCGGTGAGGGTTTCGTTCGGTCTGCCACCGAAGTACACTTCTATCGTTTTGTTAACAAAATGCTCAGAAATCGTCTTGTCTAGCATGAGACCACNNGTTTGGTCTCATGCATATATTATTGTAGCGTTGTAGCGAAGTCACGCACCACCACTGCAAACGCCGTTAACGCAGCACAGCACCACGGTCTCACAAACCGGATCTTTTCCCGCTTAGTTGATCTCGATCCCTATTGATCTACAGACATAGAAGGCTTTGTCACCCTAAGGCGGTCTGAGCCAACGCTCAGAAAAAAGGAAACCAAGCTCCTTGTTTCAACCCTAATAGCCGCTGCGCTCGCCTGTTGGAGAAGCGTTTCTATATAAGATGTAAAAAAACGGAGCAAAAAAAGTTGTGGGGGGAAACTACCCCCTTACATCGGCTCCTTTAGGAACTTCTCGAGAGCCTCTTTGTGTCTATATTCCTGGCTTGTGATATCCTCGATTGACTTCTTCAGGTCTACGTCCCCTAATTCGTCTGCCAGTGCGATAATGGCTTTGTAGCGGTTGATCGCTGCGTTTTCAGCTGCGAGATCGGCCTCAAGCATAGCGCGCCACGTTGCGGGCGTGTTGATGGCAGCAGGCTTCGTCGAGGGCACCCCTCCAAGCGCAACGATCTTTTTCGAGACGTATTCCATGTGGCTCATCTCATCCTTTGCGAAGCTCTCCAGCTCTCCGGTGAGGGCGTCGCGCCAGGGACCCATAATCGAGTACGAGTTGTGCGAGTATTGCACTATCGCAGCGATTTCCATGCTCAACGCTGCGTTAAGTTCATCAATAACTTTCTTCTTGTCGACCATACGAATCACCATGCCGACTATGGCCCCTCTCTTTTAAACCTTTTTTTCGCGGAAAACGCATCATAATTCGCTATTTCACGAAGCTTCCGTTATTCGCAGCTAGTTGGTCCTGTGTGGGCGTACCTCATTAGTTTGTCAGCGAATGCCGCTGCGTGAGATGCACTTTTTTCGCGCGCTAGTCCTCGATCGTGATGCGCGTGCCTGCATTATTGAAGAAGAATTGGTCTCCAAACGCTTCGGAGAGTTTCACGGCGGCAGGCAAACCGGTACAGTGAGAGACGCCGATTCGCGCGACATCGAGAGCTTTTAGTCCTTTGATCGTCGCTTTAAGCTGTTCTTCCGACGCCTTCATTAAGTGCGTCCCGCCAATAACCATGTGAATGCGATCCTCATTCGCCACACTCTGTGCCTGGAGCAACGTGTTGACAATACCGCGATGTGCACAGCCCAATACGACCACAAGACCGAGATCGGTCGTGATGACGAGCGCAAGGTCGTCTGCCATCGGGTCAGGCCTGACGCCGCCTTCATCACGAACGTACAACTCTGGATCGACTCTTTCATAGGCCGTGTCCAGCGGGATTTCGCCTGTTGTAAGTATCCGATTGGTTATTCGCGCCGGCTCGCTCGTGCTTACAAACGCGGCGCCAAGGCTCTCTAACGCCTCTCGTACGTGCGGCATCCCCGCGTAGATATTCTTATGAACGGGTCCTGAGTACTTTGGCACCCAAATGTCTGGGTGCGCCACAACGTTGACTGCACGCGCCTCTTCGCGAAGTGCAGGGTCTTTTTGTATCGCGCTGAGCACCGACCACAAACCGCCCGTGTGATCGCGGTGCCCGTGGCTGAGCACGATGGTGTGAAGCGCAGATATGTCCACACCCAAGACCGCTGCGTTGAAGGTCGCCACGGTGCTATGACCCGTGTCGAGCAATATCGCGTCTTCGTCAGTTTCGACAAGAATGCTTAAACCCCATTCGGCGCGTATGCCAACGCGCGCGGCGGTATTCTCACAAAGCGTCGTAAGAGTAATTGTCATGTCTTCGTCAGCGGCCCTCCACTACGGTTAACGCCTTGAGTTAACGAGAGTGTTATCGCTGCTCCACGGAAGGGCTGCTGCAAATAAAAACTCTTCCCCCCCGCTTCAGGTAGCTTCTGCGTTGGTGTTGCGACCAGCCCTCAGCGCTGCCATCACGCCGCAAATGCGACGGTACGTTAAATTCGCGTGACGGTTCCAAACTGGTAACGCAACAAAACGACAGCTTTAAACGCGCACACGGCGAGAGAGATGGCACCGAAACGATGTGGCGAGAGCGCCCACGCCTAACCGTGCAGCAGAATACTGGCCCTACGTGCTATTCGCCACGGCGATCGTTGCCGCCGTTCTCAACATCGCGTTATTCGGTGGCGGAATCGTTGAGTAGTTTCTCCTTTGGTTCCTTGTCATTATAGTGGGAATCGGTTCGCTGTGGGCTTTCATGAGACACGCGTTTGTTGCTGACGACGTTGCACGAAGTATTGGATGACCCACTGGAAGCCCGTTTCAATTTGAAGTAGCCCTGCACAACCCCGCCGTAGGGGTCGTAGGGGTGCTCTGCTTTTGGGTGCGCGGTGACTTCTGGAGCGCGACGGTAATCGCATTTGCGGTGTTTGGCATCGGGGCGGCGTACGGCCACATACGCGACATACGGCTCAGTCACAACTACGCACCTGGCAATGCAGGGCCGATTCTGTATATCAGCGATATCCTCTTGCCATTGCAGCTCATCGTTCTCCTGGTTGCGTACCGCGTCTAGTCAAAAATAAGCCACGGCTCGCGCTTTTCTGCAATGGGGTAAACGCTAGCATTTAATAGCCGAAAACGCAGCAAATGGAAAGTTTTATTGTAAGCAACTCCTAGTTCACCCTGTAACTAGCTTACCGGAGGTGAAACACATGGTGAGTCGAGCAGAGTACCTAAAGGTGACCGCTGCCCTCGTCACGACCGCTTTCGCGTTCGTAGCAGGCCTTGCGTGGAACCAAGCGATACAATCTATTTTCATCTATTATTTGGGAACTCCCAACAGCATTCCAGCAAACCTCTCATACGCAATTATCATAACCATTGTAGCAGTGATTGCAACGGTATGGATCGCTCGTGCCGCCTCGAGAGCGGCGGGCGAAGAGGCCGAAGCGGAAGTGAAGTAGGTGCGCACAAACACCACTTCTTTCTTTTTTTTGCGAGTCCGCAGCCGCACGCTTGTCTTTTCTTTTTTCACCGTCATAGAGCGCCTGAAGATTTCCGAAAGGATAAAAACAAGGGGTTTATACTGGTAGGCGTCAAGCCGCGCGCACGCCGCAGGAGACAATTCATGGCTCAGAAGAAGTACGACATCATGATCCACCTCTGGTGGGAAAAGCAGATACGTAAGATAACGATCGTATCGGAAGATACGCGCATAGAGATGTGGTTTCGCAATTTCGGCCACATCACCTTAGAAGAGAGACGAACGCGTGACGTCTTCAGCGGAATTATTGAGGGACTCACAGGGGCCAAGGAAGACGACCTACCTCAGATTTTTGCAAACGTCATTAAAAGCGGCAAAACCAAGACACGCGAGCGCGTGCGAACGCGAGAAGAGCTGCTTGCGTTGGTAAAGCAAGCGGTTCACTGAGTACCCCGGCCAATGGTAAATATGCCTTCGACAGCGCTCAAAGCCGCTTCAGTAAGGCATCTGGCTTGCAAGCAAAAGCGTTGTATCAGTTTTTCACGATGTGATACGCGGTGTGCTTCGCGCCCTGCGCGCGCCGTAGCCGTTTTCGCGCTGCTTGTAACCCAGGGGCCGCGACCACGTCACAATGGAGCTGATCTAGTTGCTTTGGCACATCCGCCTAGCGACGCGCGTTAGATATTGTTAAAACGTTTGGGGGTTCATGCACGTAGGTACGACCACGAGCCAGCAGGGGGGATTCACTAATTAAGACACGCGTTATGACGCTAACATCTCGCCAGTTCAAGTTACTGCAACGATCGACCTTTTCAGAGTGGCAAGCACGCGACGAGGGGCGTGCCTCGACTATAAAAGAGCTTCTTGCGAAATATTCCGCGTTCGTGATCCGAAGCGACGGATCTCTTTTCGGCGTCGCAACGGATTCGATGGGCAGGTCTGCGCGACACATGCTTGACGCGCGATTTGTTGACGAAAAGGGATTTAAGGCGCTGCAGTTTCAGTTTCCGAGCTTTGAAGAAGAGGCTTAGAGGCCCGTTGACACGGTTTGCTTAACCCGCTTTCTGCGGACATCTTCACGGAAAATGGGCGATCTCACACGTTCGCTCAAAAACCTCGCGCACGGCAGGGTAGCCAGTTTATCAGTGCCTGCCTGCTCAGTTGCTGACTAAACTACCCAATCCAACACCCAGAGTCGGTATCTTGCGTGTCCTCCACGCGTAACCCCAGTCGCTTAGCTCGGACGAGTATCTCGTTCGTCCATAGTCCGAAGCTCGGGTCGAGTATGACGCTATATCCACCTTCATACCCTTGTAGTGATCCATCCTCGTACCAAGCGAGATAGTCAAACAAGTCTAACGTCGGGGTAAGTCGCTCGCTCACCCAGCTATCGTAGTCCTTTCCTGTCTCCTCTTTCCACTCAAGAAACGTCGTGCCGTACAGTTGCCAATCTGCCACGTTGGCGTGCGTGAGCTCCATGAAAGACTTTCCGCCGGTGATTCGAATGTACCGCATAGGTCTCACCTTATTTTTTGCGCGGGGATCGTGCCCATGTGATTGAAAAACCGCAAAATATACCTTTTCTTCTGCCCGCTGACGTCATCGATATGCGAGAGGAGGCTAGAGGCAATTCTTCTATGCTCGCGCCGCAAACGGCGCCTCGCGCCATGACCCGCACACCGGTGATATTCCCGAATATCCTTCCTATCAGCCTAACAAGAATGTAGGACCTGCGAGAGTGTGCGACTTCATTCCGTCTACGTGAGCGCACCTCTCAAGTCGCCCGCATAAGCCCTGTACAACAAGGCACCTTTCTTTATGAACATTGCGCCACGAGGAGTGATATTGCTCTACGAGCGCAATCCTATAAAAGGGGTGCTCGTCGGCACAATTTCTTTGTTTATCGCGTGCTCACGGAGCTTTTAGTCAAAGCCTGGTACAAAACCAACAATTGCACAAGAAAACCGCGTCCTCAATACGAAATAGCGCGAACAGACGCTTCCATCTGCGAGCCCAAGCGCAGGTTGCCGCTACGACATTCGCTTGGCGCACCGCTATTTATCAACCCTTTTTTCAGCTACATTGCTTGCGCCACAAACTTTAAACAGAGGCCCGCTACTTAATTCGTGTGGCCTCGTACAGAAGCTTCGTTATACTCTTGGCAGCTGCGCGCAATGATGGAGCAGGCCTCGTAAACCCCGGCGTTGTCGGCGGCTTTGCAGGTGGGGCACTTGGCGTAGTCGTAAGCGTCCTTGCCAACATATGGTCCGGGATCACTATCGGCGTTATCGTCGGCGCGTTAGTCGGCGCCTGGGCTGGCACGCACCGTGGTGCGGTAATCCAGGGCTTGATTGGCGGGCTGGTTGGTTCATTCGTCGGGGTTCTGCTCGGTGTCGTCATAGGCATTCCGCTGGGGGGTATACTGACTGCGGCTATCGGCTTGCTGCTTGGCGTCATCGTCGGTGGAGCACTAGGCGCGTTCATCGGCCAGCAAATCCTTGGAGGGGTTGGAGCGCTGGCGGGAGCCGTTATCGGAGCGGTTCTTGGACTCGCGGTTGGCCTAGTCTTCGGAGCTCTTCTCGCGCCACTGGCGGGGATATTGATTGGAGGACTTGTCGGCGCCTTAATCGGCGCAATACTGTGAGCGCCAAAGCTCTTTTCGCGAATCTCACGGTCTAGAACATCTATTTCATTTTTGCTTCACGCAGTGATGTTCCAACGGCGCCTGTGGAAAAAATTAAGTGCGAGCATTGACGCTTAGCTAGATGCCCCTGCATCGTGCGGGCCTTTGACAAGCAGTGAACGCAATGAGAGGCCAGGGCGGTTCTGTTCTCGCGTTTCGGATTGATTGCCTTTGCTTCCATCGGTTTTTGTTATTAGTGCCGTTCGGCCCCGAAGGCAACGTCCGCCGAAACAACTCTGAAAGCGTAATGCCGCGCTACGAAAAAGACCCTATTGTGCTGCCTTAGCGGCTAGCTGAGGCTTTTCCGGCTACGATTGTCTCTCTGCGTTTGTTTTGACAAGCCCGTGAGCGTCAACGCGAATTTTCTAAAAGTTGGGTGCTTTTTGGCCCGCTGCCGGAGCGGGATCAGTAACTCGACATAAGACGCGTCTCGTGACCGCCTCCGCCTAAGCCAGCCTTCGAGCTTAGCTCTAGTCTGACGTATTTCAGACCCTAGCCGACTATGCGCTCGAACAACACACGCTCCGAGCACACTATTATATATCGTTAGTTTCACCACCTAATATGCTGGCCATTTTTGGAAGCGCAATCATAGCTGTTACAGTTGGTCTTCAACGCGAACCCTGGCTAGGCAAGAGTGCGCTAAGCCTTTTGGCGGCTAACAACGTCTCGAGTGTGCCCAGTGCCGCAAGATAAGTCAAACGGAATCAGACGCAATGCACGAGTCAGACCGAAAATCGTCCTCGTCTGCTCGCTCGTTTCAATCCTGCTATTCTCAGTGCTCTTTACTGGCGTAAGTAGCGGAGCGACGACGGGTGCAAGCAGTGGAGCGACGGGTTCTGCGCAAACGAACAAGTATGTGATATTTAGAGAGGATGACGTCGCGCCTAACGCCGATTTCGCCGAGCTTCAGGCTGTCAACCAGCTAAACATCAACATGAACGTGCCGGTGACGCTGGGCATCATTCCCCATCCGTACCCTACGCCTTCTGGCAATCAGTTGATTAAAGTAAATAACACGTTTCTCGAGTACATGCGATCACTCACGTCAAACCACCTTTTTCAATTCGCGCAGCACGGCTATACGCACCTGGATACCGGGCCGTCACCGGTGGGTCCCAGTGAATTTTATGGAAGGCCGTATGCGGCGCAATACGACGCGATCAAGCAGGGGCGCGACGACATCATCCAGGCGTTCGGGGTCACGCCCACTTCGTTTCTCCCTCCGTTTGACAAGAGTGACAACAACACGGTAAAGGCGTGCAAAGCGCTGGGGTTCACGGAATATAGCACCGCCTTTCAAGATTTCAACCAGAATGGGGGAAACCTGGGTGGCATGAGATTAGATACGATCTCGATTGAGGTTACTAACAATACCCTTCAGTCGCTTGAGAACGCAACCAACCAGTGGCTTAACGATCCTTATAGCATCAACACCTTCGTTGTGCTGTATCACCCCGCCGATTTCGAGGGCCCCAATTATACGGTCAATGCCTCGAAAGTGACGCTGCTCGCCAATTACATCGATTACTTGCAGGGCACAGGACGCGTGCAGTTCACAACGCTCGATCATTCGGTGACGACGACGGGTAATGACACCGCTGCTTCATCAAGCAGCGAGGGGACCACTGCTGTGGGAGCAACAGACGCTCCAAACGTCGGATTTGCTAACGCAGGAGCGGTCTTCGCAGTTGTTGGAGCGATTGTCGTTGTGTCACTTGCCTCCATATTCGTGGTTCGACGAAGAAAGAATAAAGACCGACCTAATGGGTGAGCCAGGGGGGCAATACCGTTTTGGCATGGCACGACGCAACGGCTATAATTTAGTTCCTCAAAGAAAGTACCGCTGTCACGCAACCAGCAAGTGCTGGGCCGTGCCTGCTTGCTAAAGCTTGAATGTCAACGAATCTTCTTCGCAAGACCCTCGGCCAGCCGCTGCAACGCGGGCGAGCTATCGTGCGGATCAAGCTGGACTTCAATAACCGTAAACCCCTCGGTGTATACCTGTGCAGAGTCGAGCGCTTGGTCAAGCTCATCCTCTGTCGTTACAACCACCCCAGCCCCTCCGCCAACGATCTCCGGGAACCGACTGTACTGCCACAGCTGCAGGTCGTTGAACGGCCCGTCTTGGATTGGTCGTTCGGTCGCATACCCATAATTATTGAACACGACGATGATTGGATTCAGGCCGAGTCGCGCGATGGTCGAAACCTCGATGCCGCTCATTTGGAAGGCCCCGTCGCCGACGAGCACTAACGGACGAAGATTGGGATTCGCGAGTTGCGCTCCGATGCTCGCCGGCACCGCAAACCCGAGCGAGAGGTAATACCCTGGCGACAGGAATTCAGTTCTGCGGTGGGTAATGAGGTCAAGCCCGCCGAAGAGAGCATCGCCGACGTCGGCGATGACCACAGTATTGTCTTTTAGCGCCCAGTTAAGCCGCTCAAAGAGCCTCTTGACGGTAATCTTCTGGCCTTTTTTTGTCACGAATGGTACTACAGGCCGCGGGTGCGGAAAGTC
>PLGY01000035.1 GCA_003139855.1 Candidatus Methanoflorens stordalenmirensis | reverse complement strand
AGCGCGTTTTTGATGTGTGTATGCAGTATTGGGGCGCGGTCAGCTTCGATAACGTCCATCCGTAACACTGGCGCACTTTCCAGTCAAACAACACAACCTTCAAAAGAAAGAGTGTTTACGTCAGTTTCAAAAAAAAAACGGCGACGGACAACTGACCAGCGTCTTTTTTGCGCAAAATTACCTGTAGTTATAGATTAACTTTAAATGAGCTCAAAGATCTGGTACGAAGAAAAGGTGCAGGCTACACTGAGTGCGGAGGTGGGCGAAAATGGCGTCGAGCAGGGAGCAACCGGCGGCAACTGAAGAGGATCTAATTTTTCTTCCACTCGTTGGCAAGTTTGGTTAGGTCTAGATCTCTCAACCCTTGGAGATGTGTCTGCTCCAAAATCGCGCAAGAGCACAACTCCGGGACCTGTTCTTATTTTTTGTGAGCAAAGCACAAAACCCTTGTGTGCATGGTAAAGAGATAGAGTTGTGCTTCAGGATAAGGAGCTCGCCATAGGGATTTTTGTTGTGTATATTTTTCAACAAGTTTTAATTTTTTTAGGAATTTTCTATATTGATACGAGTATTCCGGTTCACCAGCAGATTATATGCGTCGTGCTGCCTGTTATACCGCACCAAGACATTCCGCAGTTCAAGAATTGATCCATAGGGTGCTGATGTGATCAGGTCATTTTCCGGAGAGATATGATACGAAGGCAGGACGGCGTATACTGGTATCTTTGCAGTCCCGTCACACAGCTTGAAAACATGGGATCGGGCGTCCCCGAGTTCGGCGGACATCTTTAGGCCGGCGACGTTGATCCGTTTTCCGACATGCAGGTGCAGTTTGGAAAACCGGAGGAATCTGGACCCGGCAGACAGGTGGTACGATTTCCGTTTCAGTGTATCCCTGCGCAGGATCGCATAACTGTACTTGATATCGGTATTCACGTACCGGTACGAATCCTCGCAATAAGCGAGTGTCTCCATCAGCCGGGGAAGTCTAATTGCCGGTGCGGTCTCAAAACTCCAGCAGCGCGGAGCGGTGCAGGTCGAACCCCAGAGGAATAAACATGGGCCAAAAATGGAGAGCCCTTTTTTCAGGAGCGTAATAGTAAGATTACGCATCCGGATCGCGTTCTCTTCATCCGCAGGTTCGACAATCAGGATCGAACCATCGGGAGCGAGCCGTTCAGAGAGCTGTGTGACAATATCAGCTTGGACATCGGTAGTAGGATCAACGAGCTCATTGAGGACATTGGAGAAGATTAACAGGTCGAACGTATCCGGAAGTGCAACGCGATCAATAGTCCTGATGTCAGTTTTAACGGGAGGCTTGACGGAAACCCTGCCCCCAGGGGGGACACATGCATTGCGCAGATAGGTGAACGCCTCGATATGTTCTTCGGATCTCTCCAGAGACCAGACGGTCGCGCGCGCGTCATCAAGCCGTGAGTAGAAATCTGCAATGGCAAGCGGGACAACCCCGGGCCCGGTTCCGATGTCAAGGATATTCATACTTTTTTTTAGCAGCCCATCGCGTGCGAGCATCATGAGCAGGTACTCTGTCTGCATAAAATAGACAGGGAAGTGGTAGGCGAGATATCCGAGTACACTATAACCTTTGGTGTACTGTAATGACCGTTTCTGTGCGGGTTTCCAATAATCGTCTTTCTGGGCCACAATTGCCCGGCGGAGCCTTTCGATGATGACCGGATGATTCCATTCTCTTCCTACCTTTTTTGTAATGTACTGTTCAATACTCTGCGCAAGGACGTGAGGGATGCTTCTTTCAGTAAAAAATGCATCCTGCCGTTTACTCTCCTCCTGGTTCAGAACGTATGGCTGTGCCGGGGGAATCCGGGAAATCTCAAAATCCCCTTCGATTTTTTTTGCCATGAGTTGCCGGTTACTTGGTGATGAGCGATATTATAGGCGTTGTGCTAGGGCCGTTACTTTAGTGAGCTATTACAAAAACTTGTAGCAGAAAGGACTAGAGGTGCGCCACCCCATTATAACGTCTGCAATGCCTACAAAACTCAACGCCCTCGCACGCGTATCCCATCATCCGCCTCCCACGGACTACAAGGCTCTCGCAGGAAAAAAAGCGCCGCCGTATTAGCTACATAGAGGTACTATGCGAGGTTATTTACCATCATACTTCATCTCTCGTGAGTTTAGCGATCTAGATTGAGCAATTCATGCGCATTCAAATCTGCGGACTTAGTCGTACAGATGTTGCTAAGGGCGCGGTGCTGCTCCTTAAAATCTGGACACACGGATGCCAGTTTAGCCCAGAACCTCTTCGAGTGGTTGAATTCGAATAGGTGGGTTAACTCATGAATCATGACATAGTCCGCCAGTCTGTCTGGTAGCGCGATCAATTGCCAAGTGAAGATTAAATCGCCGTCCTTTGTACAGTAGCCCCATCGCTTTGTATTTTTGACGGACACGCTCCCTAAGCTAAGACCAAACCGCGTTGCGTAAACGGGTAATTTGCTTGTTAGAAGCTCTGAGGTTGCTTTTCTCATCCATTCTTTCAATAACGAGAGCGGCTCTTTCGTTCCGTTCACGTGTATAATGATTTTATCGTTCTTTATCTCGATCTCGTTTCCCTCTTTGCTGGGTGAGACTGTAATTATCGCAAGATACCGCCCCTTATGCATGATAGAACCGGCATCAAAAACACACCGTCTGCTCGATAATTCGTCGTATTTTCGTTCGATCCACGCCTGCTTCTTCTTCAGCACGCTCTGTGCATCTACTCGAGCATCTGGGGGAATAACGACTTCCAGCTGAAGATCCTGCGTAAATCTGAGGTGAACATACTTGGAACTCTTGCCAAGTTTCACATGGTAAGGAACCTCTATATTTCCCACTTTCACAGTCTCCACAGTACTCACCTACAGATTGTATCTAACGATGAAATTCATCAATTCTTCGCTCAACGAGTTAAGCTGTTTCATATCAAGGTCGCCTGCAAATTTCTGGAAGCACGTGTCAAACAGCATTTGCTCTACCTCCGTCCCCATCTTTACACGATTAATATCTAAATGCGGCGAACAAGGAATCTCGTCACTTTAACCTTCACTCTTCACGATAACCGCCTTCCCAGATCTCAAGCACAGAAATCGCAAGCTTTTCTGCATCGTGCGCGCACATCACCTGCTGCAACACTTCAATGATCTGGCGAAGGGGCGGATCAGCAGCCTGTTCCGCGTCGAGGCGCCTACGCGGCCCTATTAGAACCGATGTGGCAAACGCAGCGAGGGTCTGGACAGGTGTTCTTTTATCTCGAGCGCAAACGTTCGCAAATATGACCCTTCAAGCCGTTCAGCCCTGGCGAGGCAGTAGCTGCAGGCCGCCCCGTGTATTACCACATACCTTAGTTTAGCGTCTAGCCGGGCTCGTTCAACGCTTTCTATTAGCTCTTCCAGCGGTATTGTGTGAATGTAGGTAGCCGAGCTTGTAGATAGCCTTTTTCTTGTCGCCTGCGTCAGTCTGGAGATGGATTGCTTGCACAAAAGGTGTATTGTGTAAAAGGAAATAATCCCGCGGCAAGAACGTGCTGAAAGTGAAAGAGAAGAAAATGGACATGGATGAAAAAGTAACAGCGAAAATCATCGACAGCTTCATAAAGAAATTTGTCGAGAGTAATCGGAGCACGATTGAAAAATAGGGTATAAAATCACGCGATGCGGACTAGGATTGCGCGAGACCTTTGACGGAAAGATATATCGACCGTTGAACCCGTTCAAATGAACCCAAGCAGGAAGAAAGGAGGCGAGCGAAAAGTGATAATGCCTAAATCCATAAGGTTTGTCAAAAGTTGTGGCAGCTACAAGACTGGCGACGACTTGAAACTCGATAGCGCGGACGCGGCGACATTCGTTGCAGCAGGGTACGCTGTATATCGTGAAGAAGATCGTGAAGGTGAATGACTGCTGATACGGGCGTCTTTTGAGGAATTGGAGGGCGTCAAAGCTTCTTTTTGCCTTATTCTTCTTCTAAGTAATTGAGAAACCGATTAACAGCAACTTTTAAGCTGTTCGTAAATGCCATACCATTAGACTTTCGAACGAACGACCTTTGCTCACTATTCTGAGCCGCTCGTATGGGGGGCAGTTCGTCGAAACGATGAACTCGCTAAGGTAATGAGTATGACATTTACGGAGATTATGATCCTAGACGTTGATTGTGCTCACGCCGACGAGTCTTTGCGCTCAAGGAATGATGTAAGAGTCTCGTATATTTTGTCTAACACACCACCCGAAGAATGGAAGGATTACTTCGAAGAACAAGCCCCTGCAAGTGCCAACGCAAAGATTGTCGGCCATACAGTCCGCTATGAATGCCCGAAAGACAAAGTCGCGATACAAAGGGACGGAGCATGCTGGAAGATAGTGGCAAGCTTGGCCGAAGATGCAAACCGATACTATCTCGAGAGCGAATTGAGGCGAGAGCAAGATCGACAAAAAAAAGAACGTCAAGAAGAACAACAACCAAGAGAATTTGAGATAGAATGGGATCGCTATATGGGCCGAGACTGAGTTCCCACGGTATCAAAGAGCTATATGATGAGACGCCGTCATTGTGGGGTTGTTCCTCAAAATAGGTAATTTCGTTAGGCACGTCTGACGCTTCTACTATCTTTTCTGCTAAAGCGAGTTCTGTCTGGAGAAATAATCGTTTGCGACGTGCTTAGTTACAAACCAAATCATAACAATGAAGAGCATAGCTTTTTATCGCGTGCAACGAAATTGATTCCAACAATCGCTGCGTGCGTGATCGTGATGCTCCGAGGATCGCGCAAGGAGGATGGCCGATGATCAGCAAGGAAGTGATGCTCAAGGACCACCGGATGATCGTCGATCTAAACTGTCCAATGGCGCGGTTCCCGGATAACCCCGTGCTTACGGCCAAGGAAGTGAACCAGGTGTGGCAGGAACCGGGCCTCCAGGTCACGACCGTCCACAACGCCGGCATCGCGCTGCAAGGTGGCGGCACGGTCATGCTGTTCCGGTCTCATCTTCGTTGCGGCTTGAGCGTGCTCGGGGTCGCCCGCAGCAGCAACGGCGTCGACGGCTGGCGTGTCGAGCCGCGCCCGGCCATGGCACCGGCCGCCGAGGGGGACGTCTTCGCCCCCGGCACCGATGCCAGGGCCCTCATCGAGAACGAGTCGGGCGGCGTCGAGGATCCGCGGATCACCCAGATCGGCGACACCTACTACATCACCTACAGTGCCTATCACGCGACGGTGAAGAACCGCGTGCGCGTCTCGCTGGCCTCGACCCGCGATTTCTCGCACTTCATACGCCACGGCCCGGTGCTCGAGCGAGACATGCGGAACGTGGTAATTTTCCCTGAGCCCATCAGCGGCCGCTACGCGGGTCTGTTCCGACCCAATGACACCACGGCCGGCGAGGTCGGGGGCATTTACACGCAGATCAAACTCGGCTGGACGAGCTCGGTCGAGTCCAATTGGTGGGAGATCCAGCCGGAGCCCATCATGATGACCGGTGCGGGCCCAAGCGCCTTTTCGGACAAGATCGGTCCTGGCGCTCCGCCCTTTAGAACCACCAAGGGCTGGCTCAGCGTGTTCCACGGGGTGCGCACCACCATGGGCGGCAACCCCTACGTGCTCGGCGTGGCGCTACACGAGCTGGCGGACCCGGCGCGGGTCAAGATGTCGAGCATCCCCATACTGTTCCCGTCTAGGGCTGACTGCTGCGTCGAGGAGGGCGCCTACACTCATGTGCCGCAGGTCGTGTTCACCTGCGGAGCGGTGCGCCGCGACGATGGCAGCATCGTCATCTACTACGGCGGCAATGATACGGTCATGAACGTGGGCGTGACCCACGAGGACGTCCTCATCGCGCTCTGCGAGAGCTACGGCCAAGACCCGGTGACCGGGCATCTCAAGTACAACATTCGCGGCCACCGAAGCTGAGGAGCTCGAAACCAGCGGCCACCGGGGAAGCAAGAGGTAGACCGTTCAGTGCCTGCGACCGGTTTCGCCGTTGTGAAGCGTTCCGAAAAGAAAAGAGCAATGTTGTGGGCATAAAAAAATCAATCTTGTTGCGGCGGCCGCTATCGCGAGCTCGAAATTGTTGCTCGCCGCGGTGAATGACAGCGTGGCCGTCTTCGCATAGTTGATCCTGACTCGCCAGCAGACATAGAAAGTGAGGAAGATTATGCTTTTTCAGCAAAATATATACTTATTTCCAGTTCTTTCGCTATAATATCTTTAATGGCTGCACCAAATGCTTTGAAATGTTCCGTTTGCATGTGGGACTCTAATC
>PLGY01000013.1 GCA_003139855.1 Candidatus Methanoflorens stordalenmirensis | reverse complement strand
CGTCGGCGATTACTTTCTCTATTCGCAGGTCAACTCCAATTCTTTGCGCACGTTGTTCTAAATGCTAGCGTGCAACGC
The DNA here is from genome assembly GCA_003139855.1 of Candidatus Methanoflorens stordalenmirensis. GTDB lineage: Archaea > Halobacteriota > Bog-38 > Methanoflorentales > Methanoflorentaceae > Methanoflorens > Methanoflorens stordalenmirensis. The sequence continues at coordinate 8,524 of PLGY01000013.1, read as the reverse complement.
ACTCCTCGTAACCCGAATCATAGCCACGACACCCCACGCAAAACGCACCCTTACAAAAAGTAGTTAGAGTTTTCAATGCCGCCGCTTGACCACGACCATGTCCCCGAGCGGGCTTCTGCGACGCACAGGTGCGCGGGATAAAGCTTTACGTGTAGAACGTAGTGGTTATTAAGCGTTGCAAGCGACACGTCTCGTGGGGATAACAAGCCTGCGTCTGACGCCAAGCACTTCCGCATAGAAACAGAGGAGAGTGTGCGGAGTTCACCGCGGAATCGGCTATGGTTGTGCACGTTGCGCGTGCGTAGACACTAACCGAAGCAAGATGGCCACCAACACAAGCCCTTGTCGCAAGTAAAACCAAACGAACGATACGACGTCGGCGATCAAATGCAATTACGAACAAAATGGGGTGTACTCGCCCTGACGATCCTTCTGCTAAGCTCTGTGGGAACGACGGGGTTGGTGCTCGCGAAGAGTAGCACCGTCGCTGCTGCGCAGACAAGCGCTTCGCTTCCGGCAGCGCTGCAAAAACAGCCGCTAAACCCCGCCTTTGTGCAATATCAGCAGAACAAGTCGGCCGGAAAAGTGGCGACGCAAACCGTTAACGGACTCGGTCTGGGATGGGTCCCGCCACCCTATGAACTTTCGAAAGCGCCCACCGCTACGAGCCTTGCGCAGGTGCAGGCGCAGGCGATATACCCCGCGACGTACGACCTTCGCACCCTGAACAAGGTGAGCCCGGTGGAGAATCAGGGCCAGTGCGGAAGCTGCTGGACGTTTGCCACGTTCGGCTCGCTCGAGTCGTATCTGTTGCCTGGGTTGACCACGATATTTTCAGAGAACAACCTAAAGAACTTTGCCGACTTCGACTACACGTGCTGTGCCGGCGGCAATGCAGCGATGTCAACCGCCTACCTCGCCCGGTGGGGCACCACCATGACGGATNNCCGGTGACGAGCGCGTCTGACCCCTACAGCGATGCGTCGTGCGGCGGCAGTCCGACCACATCTCAGACAGCGATGCACGTACAGAACGTGTATTTCCTGCCGCTGAAGCAGTCACTACTGGACAACAACGCCATAAAGTCTGCGGTGATGACGTATGGCGGCGTATATACTGCTTTTACGTGGGACGGGGGAACGAGTACAAGCTCCTATTATAACTCAGCCACAGCGGCCTACTACGACGGTACCGCAGAGCTAGAAAACCACGCCGTGACCATCGTGGGCTGGAATGATAACTTCTCAGCGAAGAACTTCTCCACAACCCCGCCCGGAAACGGTGCATGGATCTGCAAGAACAGCTGGGGCACGTCGTTTGGTCAGTCTGGGTACTTCTACGTGTCGTACTACGACCTCAACATGGGCTACCAGGAAAACACGGTCTTCACCGCTGAACCGACGACGAACTACACGACGAACTACCAGTATGACCCCTTTGGAATGGAAACCACCATTGGGTCGGGGTCTTCTTCGACCGCCTACGGAGCGAACGTTTTTACAGCCAACTCCACCGGGACGCTTAATGCGGTAAGCTTCTGGGCACCCGTTGAGGACACCCAGTATACGGCACAGGTCTACGTTAACCCCACAAACCCCAGCATCCCAACGAGCGGTACCCTTATGTCGACCATCTCGGGCACGGCCTCCAATGCGGGGTTCTCATATGCGGGGTACTACACCGAGAGTTTGAGCACGACTGTGCCACTGACGAAGGGTGAGAAGTTCGCTGTCGTGATCAAGTTCACCACGCCTGGAGATGGCAATCCGGTTCCCGTACAGTACAAGGAATCTGGCTGGGATGACAACGCGCCAAACGCTATAGCCGGCCAGAGCTTCTACAGTCTAGGCGGAACCACGTGGAGCGACCTAGCAGTGGCCTACGGCGCAGCAAACTCCTATGTCGCCAACATTCACGCGTTTGAGTCGTCGTCCTCTATTATCCTTACTGCGAGTGCCTCACCGACGAAGGTTACCCTCAACCAGAACTTCACAATTAGCGGAACGCTCACCAACGGCACGCCGAGCAGCGGGATCGCAGGCGCCACCATCACCCTGCAGAACTCGACGGACGACGCCACGTGGAACAACGTGACGACCACGGTGACCGGCGCGACTGGCAACTACCAATTCAGTAACAACGAGTCGGTCCCGAATAACTACTACTATCGCACCGCGTTCGATGGCAACGCCACCTACGCCAGCGCCGCGAGCAATATCGTCAACGTTAACGTCTACGTCCCCATCACCTCGTCACCTGCCGTGTCCGCGCAGAATGCAAACAGCCTGGACCTCTTTGTAAACGGCACGAACGGCTCCCTGTGGTATAAGTACTGGACGGGCACGACCTGGACGACGGCGACGTCTCTGGGCGGGGTTCTGGCAGCTAACTCATCACCCGCCGTGACCTCACCGACGAGCGGTGCGATCGACGTCTTTGTNNACTGGACGGGCACGACCTGGACGGCGCCGACGTCCCTCGGCGGGAATGTGACGTCATCACCCGCTGCGACGTCACGCGCCCCCGGGTACTTGGACGTCTTTGCGCGCGGCAGCAACGGCGCCCTCTGGTCTGACAATACTACGAATAACGGCACTTCCTGGAACGGCTGGTACCAGATCGGCGGCCAGATTGCCTCCGGCACGGGCCCTGCCGCCGACGCGCGGGGTACAAACAGCCTCGACGTCTTTGTACAGGGCACCAACCAGGTCCTCTACTATACGCACTGGAATGGGGCGACCTGGTCGGCGTGGGCCTCCCTCGGCGGGGTTCTGACGTCATCACCCGCAGCCACATCACCGGGTAACGGTACGATCGACGTCTTTGTCCGCGGCACCGACGGCGCCATCTGGCAGAAGGCTACCACGAATGGAGGCTCCTCCTGGTCCAACTGGGTCTCTCTCGGCGGCCAGATTGCCTCCGGCACAGGACCAGCGGTCTCCTCATCGGGCAGTCGTCTCGACGTCTTTGTCGAAGGCACGAACGGCGCCATGTATCAAAAAACGTGGCCCGGCACGTCGTGGTCCGGCTGGCAATCCCTCGGCGGGGTTCTGACGTCGTCACCTGCAGCCACATCGCCGTCTCCTGGAACGATCGATGTCTTTGTGCTCGGGAGCGACAACGGCCTCTGGCAGAAGTCCTATAGCAACGGCGCGTGGGGATCCTGGATGTCCGCCGATGGTATATAATGCCATCACCACGTGCCTAGAACGAACGTCTCGCAACGCACGCAAGTCACCACACCCGTCTAGGTGAACGTCACCCTTAGTACCACCAATGACGCCCCGATTGGAGGCGCCACCGCTCCTCCAGAACTCAACCGACAACTACGTGGAACGACGTTACGACGAACGTAATCGATGCGAACGGTACGTACTAATTCACTTAGAACGAGGCACCTCTACTACCGTATCCCCTACGAGGCGACGCCACCTACACCAACGCTACGAGCAACGTCGCTAGCGTCACCGTCACCGCCGCCCGGACCAAATCAAACTGCGTCCAGTTCCACCCTCGCCGTCACCAATCCGTCACTTCAAGTCCACCTTGAGTAGCGGTGGAGCGCCCCGTCGGAAAAGAAGACACTACCTACTACTGTCTCAACCGCATTCGCCACAACGACGCCACCAACGCCACCGGCAGGTATTTCCTCGCCCATGGAAGTGCTTGACGCTGACCCCTTCCAGTTTGTCGCGAAGTATCGAGAAAGCGTCACCTCTGTCCCCTAGATGGCAATAAAGTACGCACCGGTGACGGTAAAGGCGAGTTAGCAAAGGTCGCGAAAAAGTGTTCTTTCGATTTTTTCTTTTCTGATTTCTTTTTGATTAACTTCGACGCTGGCGGACTATACCACTCAGTTCGCTCGCACACTGAATAAGAGGAGGTTCGTAGTGCGTTGTGCAGCGTCTTTGTACCACAACGAACAAGAATAGAAAGTGAAGCGGAGCATTTAAATCTGTTTGCCGTTACAAAAAAAATGAACTCGCTTTGCGAATTGCAGAGCCTATGTAGCCTAAAATACACTTAGCTATCTCTTCATTCGTGAGCAGCGCTCTCAGTGGAAATTAAACCGATGAGCATGACGACATTCCGACGCGATTGGGGGAGATCCTCGTGATACGTCGCGACGGAGTATCCCATGGCCTTGACACAGGCAGAAACCGAAAAGGTGCGAGACTTGCAGCGCGCTGTTCTGAAAGTGGTTTATCGTCTCTTGGTGTAACGTGAGTGACTACGAGCTTTTGGTCAAACGAATCGGCCTGACAGGACTCGCCAGCCTTGTGGTCTCGCTCAGTCCTGTCCTCTTGTTGCCGATCCTGACGAAGATCCTGACAATTCAGGATTACGGGATCTGGTCGTTAATCGTCGTTACAGCCAGCTTTGTGCCAATGGTGGTGCTTTTAGGCCTACCGAATTCGATGGTACGATTTCTAGCTCCGGAAAAAAATAAAGACGAGATACGTGAAGGCTACTACTCTATCGCTCTCGTTGTTCTCGGTGCAGGCCTAGTTTCGAGTTTCATTCTGCTCTTGTTTGAACACTCGATCGCTGCAGATTTGCTCGGCAATAATCGTACCGTTGCCCTCTTATTGCCATTAATCACGTTTGTGGCCGCGTACAACAACGTGCCACAGACCTACTTCAGGACGTTTCAACAGGCGAAACGATATTCGATTGTCTCATTGCTTCAGGCCGCCCTGTACGTCATACTCATCGCAGCGTTCGTGGTGGTTGGTCTCGGACTCGCCGGGGCCGCTTTTGCATATCTCATCAGCTTGCTCGTCATAGCCCTGATCTCGACCTATTACGTCTCGAGAGATATCGGGGTGACTATGCCGAGTTTCTCTAAGTTAAAGGCCTATCTAAAATACGGCCTACCTTTTGTGCCCAGCAGCGTGTCGAGTTGGGCGTTGGGGGTAAGCGACCGGTACATCATTACGTTCTTCTTAAGTGTCGCGTGGGTCGGGTACTACTCTCCAGGGTACCAGCTTGGCTGGACGGTCAGTCTTTTAGCGACGCCCTTTACGATTCTCGTTCCGACGGCCCTCTACGAGTATTATGACGCACACCAAATCGCGGAGGTGAAGACGATTATCAGGTACTCGATAAAATACTTCCTCGCAGTTGCCGTGCCCGCAGCGTTCGTGTTTTCAGTTCTGTCGAAGCCCATACTGCTGGTACTAACAACCCCTGCAATAGCTGCGAACGGCTATCTGATCACGCCGTTCACCGCGTTGAGCTCGCTGCTGTTTGGCGTGTGGTCCATAATCATGATCGTACTCACCTTTGAAAAAAGGACGGCGATCATTGGCACGATGTGGATCCTAGGTGCGACATTAAACATCGGACTTAACTTGGTCCTCGTCCCCTATTTTGGGATCATAGCTGCGGCTCTGACGACGGTGCTGGGCTACGGCTTTGTTTTCGCGGTTACGGCGATTTATTCTGTTCAACACATGACGCTCGATGTGGATTTTGGCTTCGTTTTAAAAAGTATTTTTGCATCGATCGTGGTATCCTCGTTTGTTCTGGTATGGCACGCCTCAGGGTTTTTGAGCGTCTCCGCCCTGATCGTGATCTGTGCCGCAGCGTACACGGCGATCCTGTTTGCCCTTAAAGGATTTACGGCAAGCGAGATACGATTCTTCAGCGTTTTTCTCGCGAGACAGCGATAACGCAGTGTGCACAAACGATAAGGTAGTTGAGCGAGAATTGAGGAACCTGAATGCACGGTTGAGGCATCCATGAAGCTCAAGTTTGGAGGACAGCTGATCGGACCCGACGTCCGGCGGCTCTACGACCTACGTGACGTCGCGTTCGATACGGCGTGGTTTGAGGCGGCGCCAGATCGTGACGCGTACTACATGTACCGCGACCTGGCTCTCTCGCTTACCGACGCGGAGGCCATCACGCGCCACCAGCTCCGCTACGACATCACGATCATCCCTCCGTTCAACATGGGGCTTGAGTGCGTCAAGACGTACGGGCACTACCACCCGCGCGTGAACCCGAAGCTCCGCTACGCGTATCCCGAGATATACGAGGTGCTTGACGGCGACGCGCACTACCTGTTGCAGCGCGCGCAGAATGACCAGAGCGTTGATGAGGTCATTCTCGTCAAGGCAACGCGGGGCGACAAGGTGATCGTTCCGCCAAACTACGGGCACGTGACGATAAACCCGTCGGATCGCACGCTCAAGATGGCAAACTGGGTGTGCCGGTCGTTCGATTCNNAGGCTATTGCACAACCGAGCGTACCACAACGTGCCTGAGATCAGGGTCGCCTACCCGGCAGAGGTGCCCGACCAGGGGCTGATAAAGCGAAAACCGATGTATGAGCTAATCGAAGAGCCCCACCTCCTCGAATTCTTGACGGCGCCCGAGAAGCACACCGGGCTCTTTCAGGAACTCTATAATCGATAACCTTCGCGGCCGGCCAGGACGCACAAACGCACTGCTACGACGATGTCCAGTAAGTTTTACGCGATCGGCTCGCGTTGGGGGCTCTAACCCGAATTCGCCTCCTTTGTCGCCCCCCCTTGACGGAAAAATGAACCAAAAGAGTACAACGGCGGTGTGCTAGCTTAACTGTTGTCGTTTAGCTAGCTCTCTCCACAAACGAGAGATACTGGCCGGATGTAAAATAAGAGACAGAATATAGAGTAACGGGCTTCGATTATCAAACGAACGATGATCAAGTAACCGCACTAGGCTTGAGTGCGTGGTGGGGCGAGTTTAGTCAGCCCCTTTTACTTTGGCAATGTACTCAACGAGCATCGCTAGCTCATATCTCTTTTTTCCTTTTCAAGGCCTTAGAGCGCACTGAGTGCTGCCTTCCGCTATAAGTTTAGGCCCGAGGCTTATCGTATCTTCTCACGTTCTAGGCGTTAAGCTCTTACGGGGCAATCATGCGCGCATACAAAAGGTCTCATTTTCTGTAGTCATCATTCTCATTATAGTCTTATTCGCAGGCGCTGGAGCCATTCCTGCAGCAGCACAGACCGATACGATGCAGCTCCGCTACAACGCTACGCACACCGGTGATTACAGCGCGGTGGCTGGGTCTGTCCAGCCAAACAACCAGTTGAAGTGGAACTACACGACCTGACCGGGGCCTGGTTTTGCTCTTCTCCCGCCGTCGCCAACGGGGTGGTCTACGTCGGGAGCGAGGACGGCAACGTCTACGCCATCGGCAACGAATCGATGAGCACACCGATCACCCTCACCGCCGCCGCTCCATCCACAGCATCCGTCAACCAGAACTTCACGATAAACGGAATGCTCACCAACGCCACGTTGGGCACCCCAATCGCAGGCGCCACCATCACCCTCCAGAACTGCACCGACAACCACGTGGAACAAGCCGCAAAGGTCTAAACGTAAATATCTACGCGTTTTGTCTCGCACCCCCGTTCAATTATCTCGGCGAAGCACGATCGCGCTTGAGGCCTGAATCTTTGCCGGGTGTGAAACGGGTGCCTCGTTCTTTTTTTTGATCTGGGGGTCGTGTACGTTAGCTGTTCCCATTCTTATAAGCCTCCTGTGCGTGCTTTTTTGAGTCCCTGACGACAACTGACTGCCAGAGCGCCAAGATGCAAAACCGTTATGATTCACGGCAGCAGCGTTTCAAAGACTGGTTGCACAGCAGCCGAAATAAGGAGGACGCACCAAGAAAGAGGAAGCACAAGCTAAGCGGCTGTAACGACGCTGGAAAAAAAGGCGACGAACGGATATCTCATCTTTTGAGCGTACTCATTTTTTTACTATCTGAACACTGCAGCGCAACTTCTACTTTCAGCACAGACCGGAGCCTTTATAGTATCTTCTGACACGTTTTCAGGCGAAGCTCTTAAGGGAGAGTTATGCACAAACAAAATCGTCCCATTTTTTTAGGCACGCTTTTCATACACAACTTATTTGCTGACCGGGTAGTTTTTTTCGCTAGAGATATCTATGAACAAGTCGGTCCCTCATAGAAAAACGCGCGTCCGCATACACGCCTGGACTCAGCGTTTCAAAAGGTTCGCATTTCTTGTGCTTTTAGGTGCGGTTTTGATCTCTCTCACCGCCGCCACGGCAAACGTTGCGGGAGCGGCGAACGCGACGCAGCCATCAGTAGGCGCAACGACGCACCCGATACAATATTGGATTGGCTGCGCGCCGTCAATGGTAACTACCACCAATTTGAACTATTTTAAACAACAAGGATTCACCGCTGTCGTTGTGGTCGTCCCCGACAGTCAAACGTATCAGACGCAGCTCACCACGATCAAATCGCTCAATATGCTGCCAATTATTGATATCGAAATGCCCATCTGGGACGGCGGACAGCTCCAGAGCACTCCGATCAGCCATTTTGCAAGCTATTTCCAGTCACTCGAAACTGCTGGCTGGCAGTACGTCGCCTCTGAAGGCGGCAGGACCGGCGACCTCGCTTACCTGCAGAATTACTTCAAAGGCTACGTGAACTTCAACTGTGACCAGTGCGGTCTGTGGCAAGAGGGGAATCCGGTGTATACAAACT
>PLGY01000054.1:38709-53046 GCA_003139855.1 Candidatus Methanoflorens stordalenmirensis | reverse complement strand
TTCACTTGAACCTTAACGAATAACAAATGAGGGGGGCATATTTGTGAAATGGGTTGATGTTGCAGATACACAAGATATTGAAAAAGGCAAAATGGGCCTTGTTGAGGTTGAAAGGAAAAAGGTGGTCATCGCCAATGTTGAGGGCACGTTCTACGCATTTAACGATCGGTGCCCGCATTCGAATGCCCCGCTCCATTTGGGCACACTTCAGAGCAAGGTAATTCGCTGTGCGGCTCACTTTTCGTCGTTCGACGTAACAACTGGAAAAACAAGAACGAGAAGCGTCGAGCAGGAAGACTACAGGGGGCCGACCTATGCAGGGGGGTTACGACTATGGTGGATATTGGAGATCTAAAAAAGAAGGGCAAAGAAGTTGTTGGTGAGATAGAGAAGCAGAAAAAGGAGCTCGAAGGAGAAGTAATCAAGCAAAAGAAGATAGCTGAAGGAGAGAAAGAGAAGCGACTTAGGCAGGAAGAAGTCGATACGGACTAATCCATTCGTGGCGTCCGAATGATTGAAAGAAGGATAGATGAGCTTGATGGGCAAAACGTTTAAGGTGGGATCGAAAACGGAACCCGAACAGTATCCCTCCACGGATTTGCTCACGTGTGCGATCACCGCCGAGCAGGCACGGTTCGACTACATTGTCGACTGTTTGCCAGCGAGTTAAAAAAAATCGAAACCTTCTTTTAGATCTTGTAGTTAAGTTGGTGTTATGAGTCTGGGGAGCACAATAAGATATCTAGTAGTTAATTCGATATTTGGCCTCATCATTCTGGCTTTGGCGAAATTCCTTGGGCTCCCAGTGCCCATAAACCTCATCACTGTAATTATTTGTGCACTGGCAGGGATCCCCGGAGCAATCCTCGTGATACTATTATACCTGCTCGGCTTCGTCATCCCGTGAATGAAAAGTAGATTTAGGGCACAAGATGCCGCATCGCAAGTCTGGTATCTCTGGGTTAATCCACGTGCTCTCCTCTTTCCATTTTGTTGGGGGCTCCCCTCCTCATGCTGCTCACATCTCCCTTTAGCGCGTTAATCCTGCGTTTAATCGCGAAATAAAACAGCCAGCTCTTGACAAAACCGCTGTTTGTTTCGTTAACCGCCTTCGTAAATTTCCAGCACGGAAATCGCCAGCTTCTCTGCGTCGCGTGTGCACATCACCTGCTGCAACACATCAATGATCTGGCGAAGAGGTGGCTCAGCAGCCTCTTCCGCGTCTGTACGCCCATGCGGCTCAGCTAGAATCGATGTGACAAACTCAACGAGGGTCTGGGCAAGCTGCTCTTTTAACTCAAGCGCAAACGTTCGTAAGTACTACCCTTCATAAGCGAAAAGCCCAAGCAACGCGACTACTACCCCAACTATTGTTCTGAGATCCTAGCCATATTTGTGGCCTGTATTGATCATATTAGGCTATTTATCTCCAAAGATAGATTTGTTTAGAATAAAGAAGAGTTTAGAATAAAGAAGAGCTGGAGCGATTATAGTAAAGGTGATTTGCTATGAAGCAGGTAATATCGAGGAATGGGTATAGCGGCACCATCAAACTCGGAGCGCTCCGGGCGAAAGGGCATGTGTACCCACAATTTAGACTTCCTGAGCGTTATTCTAACTGCGTGGGAGACAGATATTGCGTCTACGCCTCGGAAGACGGAAAAACGATCGTGCTCACGGCAGGCTGGGATACGTTGAGCGAGCTAGTTTTACAACATAGCCCAGAAGTTTTACAACCACAATTGAGCGCTACTACGGCGTCCGACCATATCATCGTGCACGAGCCACTGCGTGATACCCCGACAGGATGCCTATCAAGAGGCCCACAATGAGTCCGAGGGCGACACCTTTCGTTGACGCAAAATAGGGGAAGAAGTACGTGCCAAATATCGCTGTGCCAACCGCCGTACCGACGGCGCTAAAGACCATACCCATTTTTCTCGTGCTCCCGGCAAGTGTCCCGGCGACGAGGCCTGCGATAAGTCCAACTACTGCGCCGATACGTGCGCCGTCGATTATTCCTAACGTACCGCCAAAGGTGACGCCATAACGGGTAAATGCGATCCACGCCGCGGCCGCCCCCAAGACGCTGTAAAATATCGTGTGAAACGCCGCTGACCAGTGTCGGGGATATAGTATCAGCCCAATGAGTGCGCCCAGGACCCCGCCGGTGATGCCGCCGACGAACAGCCCGGCGAGGGCGCCGAATATCCAAAAACCTATGACGCTCGCAATCCAGCTCAGGATCACGCTCACGAGAAGGTAGAGTATGAGTTCGAAGACGCCGCCGAGAATGGCGCCCAGCACTAGACCTGCCACTAGTCCGAGTATGATAGCAATAAGGGCTCCACCAATGGTTCTGCGTGGCATTCGACCTTCCCATCTGGCTTAGCGCTCGTACGGGTTTTAAGCATTCCGCTTTAGCGGTATGATTTTGCATTTGTGAGATAGCGAGTTCGTTAGCCGGCAGTCGATCCAAAGAACGCTAGCGCGTGGATCGACAAAGGGCTCACGCTTTACTGGCTAGGGCGCGACCATAAGGCAGTCCCGTGCTTCGACTAGGTGTTCAAGATCGAACCGCAGAATGGTTCTGCACAACCTGGAACCAGCTGGCACTTCGGGAAATTCGTTAGAACCATGCCCAAAAGGTGGTGTAAAGAAAGAGATAGCCTCGATGCCGCCTGTGCTCGCTTCCTCAAGGGCACCGAGTGTATCGTGGTGTTACGCCAGCCAGGGGTTATGCAATCTTTTACTTTCAAAACGGCACATTCGCGTAAACGTCCTGCAGGTTCTTGTCGCTGATCTGCGGATACAGCGCCGTCGAAGCAGAAATCACCGTATCATCGCATCACATCATTGTCGCTTATCGTCGCGCGATCTCAGTGAGCACGCGTCGCACAGAGATAGCCGCGCGCTGCTGTCAGCTTTTCTTTGNNCGACAAGCGAATGGCCATCGTAAATGCAGTGATTAGCGCGGAGCACGGGTTCGTCAAACAACGAGACGGTTTGAGGTAGGCCAGGACCGACGACGCCCGGCTCCTGCTAATGTGCAGCCCGATACAATCGGCGCATAAAGCAATGCACCATCGGATTTAACGGTTCCGATTCGATTTTTTACTTCTTTTGGAAATTGGAGTCGAAATAAGGGTTCTTTACGCCGGTAAAACGGTTATTTTTTCGTGAGCGCTGCATTCTGCGACTATTCGAGAGGCGACATCACGCCTCAAACGCCTCCACTGGAACCGATGAGTGAAAAACGCTTAATAAACCACTATACGGAATCTCCTTGCTTTACTTGCCGTTGTCGACCGTCGGCGGGGGTCTCGCTGCGCCTCGATCGCGGCTGCCTGCTACCAGTAGACTCTTGAATGCTCACGCGAGGGGTACTTACCCGGTTGGCAATGTTCACGCCCGTGTTAGGGGAGAGCGTGGCATATCCGATCATTCTTTAGCTGAAGGCCAGCCTCAAAAAAACCTCCGCCGCAGCGATGAGCAGCAGAAGCACGACAATCACGAGTGCCAGCCACTGCCGCTGCCGCCCGCTCCACGAGGTGATGCGTTGCCTGACCCTTTGTTGCCAGCGCGGGGCCATCTGGCCCGCTTCTATACGAGTGCCAGCACGGACCGTTACAGGCACGTCCTGAGCATTTGCGCGCTTAACGTGCTCGTCTTTGCACGGCTCACAGCACGGAACGGTCGTGGCGTCGTCAGGCAAGATAACGGTGTACAACGCCGTGCGTTCGCAGTTGGGGCTTACCGGTTTTTCGCACGTTCTCTGTACTTCGATCGGTGCGTCAGCGTTTGTCCCATCGAGCGTATCGGGTGCAGTTTCGCTCATTTCTTCTCTCCGTGTCCGCACCTGTGCGACAAGTATACTAGTCGCTAGTCGGATATCTAGTCTCGCACCGGTCTTCGGTGGCCGGGTGAGGTCGGCGTTTGCCCGTTACGACGATTCGGGGCGCGACCCGCTCCGACGTGGCAACGCAAAGCTCGTATCGGGTTGAACGCTGCGGGGTGCGCTTTTAAAGCTCCGCGTTGGAAGTGTTAGGTCGCTGCGGTTCACTCAGCGAAACTCTTAAATATGAGAATATCTTATAATATATCTTTAGATATATCGGAGGATTAAATGAGCTACAAAACGTATCAGAACCCGTGTGGACCATGGCATAACATACCAGATTTCTACAAAGCTTGGTTCAAACACCCAAGACACGAACAGGGACACTTGAAATATCTCGTCCTACTCGCCCTACAAGAACGGCCTCTCAACGGCTACGAAATCATCAAAGCTATCGAAAACAAGCACGGCCGCGCGCCGAGTCCTGCAGCGGTCTACCCGACACTGCAGCTCCTTGAGGACCAGGGCTACGTAAGCTCGAGCGAACACGAAAACAAGAAGGTGTACGCGCTTACCGATGAGGGCAAAAAGTGCGTTGAAGAAAACCGTGAGCGGATCGATCAGCTCGCGGCAAGCCAGGGGCAACCCAATTGGAATTCACTCCCTGGAATCGGCAAGCGCGTTGCTTCGCTCGCTGGCACCATTTTTTCAAACTGCACCTACCTCGACGACGCTAAAGCTAAGCAAATTGAGGACCTGCTCGACGAGACACGAAAGCGCGCTGGCGACATCATTTTCGAAAATCAAGCGGATTAAAGAGGTCAATTCCATTGCCACAGCCATTGCCACAGCCATTTCCACAGCCACAGCCATTTCCACAGCCACAGCCATCTCCACAGCCATTTCCACAGCCACAGCCACAACCGTGAGCACGAGCACAGAAAGCAAGCGCCCTCAATTGACGCACCAACATCGAGCAGTCTCGATCGAGTGAGCAGGCGCGGAGCTACTGCCTTGATGACACGACATCAGGCAGTTGCTTTTGCGTCATTCACGGAGCCGTTCACGCTCGGCGCCACGGAGTCTATTCGTCGTGTTTCCGGGTAAGCTGCCATCGATTTGCCGTGAGGCACTAGGATCGACCTGCGTGTGTGATTTGTAAGAGACGTCCGTCTCTGAATTGTTGGTTGCCGTCACCAGCAACGGCAGCAGCTTAATTATGTGCAAAATATTAAAAAATCAGATAGATAGCAAAACTCAATCGTGGCATCCCTCTAGCATTTGTAAGTCTGAACCGCGGTAGACTGTCCTGAATATATTGTAAAGTTTTGGTCTACTTTTGGTCAACTTTTTTATCGTAGCCGCTTACAGTTGAGCGTGACACGCAGCACCACGTTCAACGAGCGACGCTCGGCTTGCTCTTGCTCGATCGCTTCTGACTACGAAGCTTAAACACTGACAACGCGTGCTGCGCCTGTCGATAAAAGTGAGCGTGCGTGCGAACAGGCGCGAGGTTGATTAACCATAAGCTTGGGCGGCGTGCGAAACGTCTTTTTGGAAGGGCAGCCGGTTCTTGACGAATATAATCACGGCCAGCGCCAGGGACGTCACCGCGATGCCGAGCACTTCGCTTTGCACGAATAAGGCGGGGTGCTCAGGAACTAGTACCAGAGAGCCGTGGGCAATGATTAACTCGTACGTGAAGCCAAAGGTGGTCGTTGAAAGCGGATAGAACAGAGGCACGCCAGCGCCCGTGAACAGGTCAAGCAACAGGTGTGAAAGCAGGTAGAAGGTCGCGATCAGTGCCACGTTAAATAAAACTTCATTCTTTGCCCGGAAGCGCGCGTACAACGCAATGCCGATGGTGGGCACGAGGATGAAGACGTTGTGCAAAAGTAGACGGTGGAAAGGCGGCACCAAATGATCTAAATCCGGAAACACCGCCAGGGGGGCCAACAGAAGGACATAGTTTCGGTACTTTTTGTCCCAAAACAGCCAGAGCAGCGAAGTAGCAACAATGAGGTGAGTAATCGGATCCGGCATTGTAGGCGCTGCTTCTCGCAGTGGTTTCACTAGGACGTAGCTCTTAGCTTTGGCACTCCCAGTTTAAATACTTCCTCGTCGCTGCTGCGGAGCGTTGCGTCGCTAGCGGCGTAGTCTCGCGCATCATTCAGTCTGCGTTTTTCCCGCACGCATTCGTGAGACGAAGTGGAGTCCGAGCGCCGAAGTTTGGGTCACACTGCGGCGCCGTTCGCGTGAACACTGCTAGCGCCGCTCGATCATCTGTGACGTCGAACGGCCTCCTCCATCCACTCTCGTGCATGCAGTTCATTGGTGAGGAGCCTCACATCATTACCCTCAATCTCGGCCATGCAGGCCGCGAAAACCACCATTATGTCGTCAATGTGTGCGTGAGGGCGCAATGGATCGATAAAGAAGACCACGACGTGGCAGCGATCGAACAGAATCTCTGTCGCGATCTCTATATCGCCACCCTTGGGCCCTGGCAAGTATCGCCTGATGGTCCCCCCGTCGCGCAGCGTTCTGCAGGCGTTTTCGACTTCTTCACCCGTACGGCCAGTTGTCAAGACACGATTGAACTTACAAAGCTCATCCTCGTACTGAATGGCAAAATCGATCATGCGCTGTTTCATCTCGTCGTGGGCGATAAGTGCGATCGTTTGGTCTTCAAACCGAGCAAAAAACGCCGAGTCGCGGGCGCGGCGTGGTATGCTTATTTCGTCGTATGCGTTTCCGTTTCTTCGTGCCGCGACAGGCCACGCGCCATCCCGTTCGCGCGAGCCCAGCCGTACCTTAAGCGGCGATTTCGGCGCCTTCTGGGGGTTTCTTTTGACGTCTCGTGCAGCTTCGTTCGTGAACCAGTCTTTCACCGAACCGGCGTTCACGAGGCGCTTAACGTCCCAAAGGTCACTCAGTCGATTCAACGCACGATATTCAGGGCTCAGCCAGTGCGTTGTAATCGGGCTTAGGAACGACCACACTATGCTGCACTGGCGCTCCACAATCGTGTTCGCAAGAATTGTTACGCCGCACTTCTTTCGATCAGGGAGGACGGTGATGCCGCACTCCTGCAATAGGAACTCTCGCACGTCGTCCCTCATCGGCTGCAACCGTTCGGTCTGCAACGGCTCTGGATCAGCCTCGCCCAGCACGACGCGGTTGAATGTGCCGCCCGTGAAAAGAAAATGAAACTCCCTCAACGTCTCTCGATTGTCGCCTTTATCATACAGTTCGTGGAATACCTGAACGAGATCGTTGTTCTTCTTAATGCTGTCGAAGCCAGCCAGGACCGCGATAAGTGTCTTGAGTCCTCCACGATTATCTTCCATCATTCACCTCAAAATAGCCGCACTCACCTTTTCTTACCAGCACAGGCACTACGCAGGCGGCCTAATATGCGTAACTTCAATTTTCATGTCCCGGGTTGCCATTCTCGAGCGTGCTGCTCAGTGTTCAGGAGCTCACTCAATCGCAACCGCACTGAATCATGATGCGGAGCCGGCTTCAGTCTTTCGCGTCGATCATTGTGAAATAGTTAAGTTTGTAGAGAATACAAGAAGAGATAGAGGCCCATGTTCAAGAGGAACCGTCCGCGAGTAGAAAACACGAATGAGAACTACGCGAAGTGTTTGTGCTACACAGAACGCTGTCCGACGTACAATCAAAGCAGTCTTGCGGGCGGACTGTTCTGCGCACGAGGTAGAAGCGAAAAGACCCTTGAAAAAAAGGGATGTGTGTGCCCTTCTTGTCCGGTTTGGGCCGAATGCAAGTTGAACGGTGTATTCTTTTGCGCGTACGGCGCGGCTCAGTGACACTCTTTGCACGTCGAAGGTCGCAGTATCACTCGCCCCGCCCGCGAAAATCAAACTACTTTTTCAACGAGTCTGACGGCATCCCGGACAAGCGCCGGACACCGTGCCATCACGACTTTGCTCTTCTTCACCTCCGCAACCTGTTGCGGGTCTGACAGGTTGTACCCGAGCAGGCCGGTGCAGGCTACTGACCCGTGGCTCGTTTCAAATTCCCGGAGAAACTCATTGACCACCGCATAGGTTTTTTCTTTCGCTGCGGTGTCATCAGCGCGTATCCTCCCGTATCGCAGCCCGATCACCATGATCGCACCGGCGAGAGCCCCGCACACATCATCCGTGTAAGCGATCCCGGCACCAAATCCCTGCGAGATGCGAAGTGCCAGATCCCGATCGAGCCCGAAGTCATCTGCAAAGACCGAAAGAACGGCCTGTGAACAGGTGAACCCCTGCTGAAAGAGGGCAACTGCCTCGTCTGCGTTTGTCATAGCCACCAGTCATGCGGGAGGGGCAATAATCCTAGTGCTCTATCGGGTGAAAACAAAAAACAAAGCCGTTGAATGCTTTAGACCCAGTGAGAGACGCATTTTTCCGTCAAACCTATATGCTCGATATTATATATCCCGCGCCTATGAGTCACCCCGTGCCTACTAGTGTTAAAAGGGCCGGAGTCTCAGAAATGACCCCGGCAGTTTGCTGCACCACTGCCCGTAAGGAGAAACGTTCGTGGTGTTGCGGGCGTAAAAAAGCGGGGGGCGATATAAGTGTTTCTCCCTGCGGCATCGCGTTTGCAAGGTCGCTTGCGAGCACTTTCGGCACGAAACTTCATCCAAAAAGTTCCGACAGCTGCCCGTGCAGCATAGATATGTCATCACAGGAGCGTGCAAACACGATCCAGAAAAGCTTGTGATGTCTGCGCTCGAAGTGTATGAAGAATGAGACGGCTAATTGTCGACGTCGGGTACGAACGAGCGCAAAAAGCGGTCGAACGCGCGGACACGACGAGCGCGCAACTATGTGTGAATCGTTTTATCGCCGACAAAGTAGACCGCCGCAACGAGAAGCGCAGTCGCAAGCAAGATGAGAACAAAGTATTGTGAGTTGGTGGGCTGATAGGCGAAGATGATGATCTCCCGTACCATCGCCGTGAGAGCTGCCCCGAGAAGTAGCCCCAAGCTAATGGATCTGGTCTTCATATAGCCGACGACCGTCATCAGCAGCTCAAGCGCGATTATCGCGGCGATAAGGGAGCTTAGTCCCATTACCGGGTTACCGGTCAAGTACTGACGTATGCTGTCGACTTCTGCAGCGAGTGCGAGGACAGCAATGACAACGAGCAACACCCCGACTGCGCCGTACAGTATCAGCTCAGCGCTCTCAAAAGCCCACACCATCCTTTCGGGCGCGTTTTTATCAGGTGATTTACCATCCATTACGTCGTCAGAGGAACACTATTACGCTTCAACGTTTCTAATCGTCTCTAGAATGAATTCTGCGGAAAGCAGTTGAATACGAAAAAGCGGTAGATAAAAAATGTCAAGCATCGTAGCGAGACGTAACAAGTTTCTGGCACACCTGCCAGTATTGAGGCCGCGATAGCACTTGAAAATCTGACGCAGTCCTCGCAGTCCTAAACTCGCAAGTGAAAGATATTCCACAGCCTCCTCTCATCGATGAAGTTCATCCATCTTTCAATTTGCTTGCCCCACGAGGGGTCTCGCGAAATGTTGTTAACTGCAGATAACGGATCTAGCGCTTTAACGCGCCCGTCCCACTTGTCATCGTGCGCGCGTCTTTCAACGCCCATCTGGTCGACATTTTCCCGCCGGTCCACCACAATACCCGCGACGCGAGGTAGTCTCGCGTGCTGTATCGATGAGCCGGCTCGAGAAGGAGCAGGTTGATCGGCTTTTTTGCGCTGCAAAAGAATAATACAGAGGTCGACATTCATGTATCGATAGTGATGAAGGCGTTACTCTTATTGGGGTGTCCCGAGGTTCCGGTGCAAACCGGCCTCGCGCTATATATCGGGAACACGTTGAAAGCGCAGGGGTTTGAGGTGATCTGTGCCGGAACACCGAGCGCTGTCAACTTAATGAGAGTCGCCGATCCCAAGAAAGCATACATCGAGTCGTACATGAACATCGACAAGTGCATCGACCAGATGGCCGAGGGAACGTTCGACGTCGATCTCACGTTTGGCTTCATTCACAAGGACTCGGGCCTGCAATATCTCGCGACGATTGCTGCGCTGTCACGCAGCACCCCCGTGGCCGTTGTTTTTGGACGAGAGGCAGAGCCGCTCAGCAAAGAGGTTGGCGAATCGCTGGACGGGGTGCACGTCATATGGGCAAAGGCCGTCCATAACCCACTACCACTTAAGAAGAAGCTGGACAAGATAGGCGAGTGGGCCACGCTTGTGCGAGATCAGGGCTGAACAGCGAAACGTCAAATGGAGGGCAGTCACTTCGTTTTCACCTCCGGAGTGCGCCAGGAAACGATTGCAAACGTTAGCAACGCCGCAGATCACGGCGGGACGTTACATCGCGGGATTACGTAAGCAACCGAGGGAGAAGAATGGCAAGCACAGTATATTTTGCGCGCCTGAAGGCTGGAAGCGCCGATGAAAGCGCGGTCACTCGAGTGAGAAAGCTCTTTGATGAGGCGCAATTTGGCACGCTGATCGAAGCTGACGCGTTAACTGCTATCAAGCTTCACGTCGGCGAACGCGGCAACGATTCACACCTTCGCCCAGAGTTCGTCCGGCAAGTCGTCGAGCGGGTAAAAGCGAGCGGCGGGAAGCCGTTTGTTACCGACGCAAACACGCTCTATTCTGGAAGTCGGCATAATGCCGTCGACCACCTCGCCACCGCGCTCGAGCACGGGTTCGACTATGCAGTCTTGGGGGCCCCCTTTATCATCTCTGACGGTCTCGTAGGCGATCACTACGGGGACGTTCGAATCGACAAGAAACACTTCGACACGGTAAAAATCGCAGGCGACGTCGTCTCTGCCCAGAGCATGATCGTGATGACGCATTTCAAGGCACACGGGCTGGCTGGATTCGGCGGCGCGATAAAGAATCTGGGGATGGGATGCGCTCCGATCGCGGGGAAGATGGACCAGCACAAAGGTATGAGTCCGATCGTCAACGAGGAGGGGTGCTCGGCGTGCGGGGTATGCGTCGAGATATGTCCGCGCTCTGCCATCACGATTGAAGAAGGCGTGTCGCGTATCAATCGCGATCTGTGCGTAGGCTGCGGCGAGTGCATGATGGCGTGCGCAACCTCCTCTATCGGATTCGACTGGAAAAATGATCTCCCACAGTTTATGGAGATGCTGACTGAATATGCCTTTGGCGCGACCGTGGGTAAGCGCGTGGGGTACCTCAATTTCCTCTTACAGATTACGCCTGATTGCGATTGTGTTCCATGGAGTGACGCGCCCATCGTGCCCGACGTAGGGATTCTCGCCTCCACCGATCCCGTAGCCATTGACGCTGCGAGCTTGGATTTGGTGAACCAGCAGCAAGGCTTGCCAGGCACTCGCCTTGTCAACAATCTGCAGCCAGGGCAGGACAAGTTCAAAGGGGTCTGGGGCCAGACACAAGGATCGATACAGATCACGTATGGGGAGGAGATCGGACTCGGAACAAGTTCGTATGAGCTCGTGGAACTGTGACGCACGAGATTCTGAGACTAACGCTGCTTCTATTCCAAACCTGTACGCTNNGCGTGCAGGTATCCCAAGGTGCGGGTGAATTCTCAGAAAGGCGCGTGACGGCGGCCTCGCCATATTCCGGAACTTGACCCTATGCAAGAGTATCAGAAACTGCGTATCAGCGGTTAGAATTCACGCGTTCAACTATTTTCAGGGAAAGACAGAAGTTCGTTCATACCAACCTTGTGTGTGGAGGTGGTTGCACGCCTACATACATTCTTTTGTCGACACTCACCGCTGAAGGCAGGAAGACAGTAAGGCAGCGACCTAATCGCATTCAGGAAGTCGATCGAGAGATGGAAGCGATGCAGGTGAAAATCGTATCTCAGCACGCCGTCGTAGGGCCCTACGACTTTGTGAACATCGTCGAAGCGCCTGATAATGAAACCATCCTTCGGGCCTCGGTCGAGCTAGGCGCCCGCGGAACCGTCAAGATAATCAGCATGCCTGCGATACCCATTGAAGAATTCATCAAAGCAATAAAAGAGCGATAGCGTTTGGTCTACTTGTAGCCCAGAGAGCTCGTCACAGTTAGCTTGATCGAGTTCTATCGCGAGCACGTACAGGGCGGGCGGGCGGCGGTGAACTAGGTGCTAGTTCAGAAAAAACGCAGAGGTCAAAAAAAAATCGTTCCGTGATGAGGCTGAAGTTAGACATCCTCGGACCCTAACGTGTCAGTAATCATCTGGAGGATGATGTCGGGTACGGCGTGATTACGCCAGTTCATTTCCTTAATTTTTTCGAGTTCGATCCATTTCGCGCCAGTTACGCCGTGCCCCACGTGTGGAAATCCGCTCAAATACTCTGCTTCGAAACAAATGAGCAGCACTTGCTTGTCCCACTCGGTGTTGGGATCATACGATACGTACGCCTTGACCTGCCGAGAGATGGCGACTTTTACGTGCGTTTCCTCGTAGCATTCACGCGCGGCGCAGTCGTCCAAGCCCTCGCCGAGTTCCAGCTTGCCTCCCGGGAGTATCCAACGACCGGCCCAGTACCCGCTTTCTTGTTCCACCATCAGCACAAGGTTGCTCCGTATCGTGCACGCCAAGCAGCTGGTCACGTACCTGCCGTTCATCATTTACAGTGAGTCAGAGGGGGTTTATTAAGTTACGCAAATGGCCTCACAGGAGCCGGATTCGTGGCCGAGCGATGAGGCGCCAAGAAACGGTAGCACGTAGCACTGCGGCAAACGTCGATGCATATATATTCATATTCGGATCAACATCCTAGATTGAACTAATGATGAGTCTAGAAGAGATCGAACTTGACGAAGCCGTTGCGACGTATATCAAAAAGCAACGAAAGGATTTTAGAGTTACGACGACGTGTTCGGGCGCCCTTATTCTTCCCACGTCCATAAGCCCGCCTAAAGAGACTGATATCTCCATCCGCGTCGGCAACAACACGCTCTACGTCTCTATCTACCAGGCGCGCTGGATCAAACGGATCGATCGGCGCATGCTTTATTACGTAAATCTGAAGGAATAGCCGTGCAGCTGCCACGAAGCCGCTGTCGACGGCGTCCTTGTTCATTTTGCGCGTTTTTGCAGGCGCGCTAGAGGCCGATGCCCTCAGTCGTGTGCACCGCGCGGCGCATCTCTTCTTTTAACGCCGGCGGCACGCCTTTGATCTCGATGTCCAAGAAGCCGCGAACGATGGCAGAGGTGGCCTCATCTTCGCTGAGCCCACGCGTCATGAGGTAGGTGATCTCCTCTTCAGCGATTTTTCCAACTGCGGCTTCGTGGGACATATCGACATCTGGAACGGCTCCGTCGAGTTCAGGGACGGCAAAAATCCTCCCGTGGTCACCCAGTATCAGTCCGCGGCATTCGAGATGTCCTTTGACGTCACGGTGGAGCGCGGTCAGGTTTCCGCGCGAGATGATCTCACCGCCGTTAGTGATGGCCCGTGATATAACATCTGACTTGCATTGCTCCGCTTCCATGATCACTCGCGCCCCGACGTCCATATGGGAGCCCTCTGTCGCGTACAGCAGTGAATACGATAACGCGGTGGCGTTAGCGCCGACGCAGCGGAACACAGGGTACATCTGCAGGCTTTTAACGGGCTTCAGGCAGACGTAGTTGCTGATAAACGTAGCATCTCTCTCGATGATGGAGCCGCTCCTCGGGCGAACGGCCACTTCAGGGCCCCAGTTATGTATCATCGTGAAGGAGCAAGTGGCGCCCTCCTTGATGAAGAACTCAGAAACTCCGACGTGAATGCCGTGGGAGAGTTCGTCTGCGGTTCTGCAGCCTGTTATTATGTGCAGTTCCGAGCCCTTCTCAGCAATGATGATGTTGTGCACGTTTTGTGACAGGCTCTCTTGGGCCAGAAACATGCACGCCTGAATTGGCAGGATAGTCTTCGCGCCCGCCTTTGCCCTGATGAAATAGCCGTTGCTGAACTCAAGAGCCGCCTGAGCGGTGTACTTGTCAGCGTCAACCGCCACGGCTTTCCACCAGTAGTCCTTGAGCCAGTCGTACTTGTCGAGCGCTTCGGTCACACTGAGCACTTCGACGTTCGGTGCTGATGTCTTGGAGTAGACGACGCTCGTATCGAGCTGAAAAAACGAGCCCGATCGCTCATCCTCACTCGCATCGACTCCGACGCCGAGCGACTGGTTCTGGTAATTTGTGGGCAGCATCTTAAGCGTCTGCACTTTCTCGTGGGCCGGGGCCTTCGACGTGTAACTCTCAAGCGGTATGTCGGGACCGTAAGCCGCCTTCTTCTCGCGAGCCTTTTCGGCGCGTTCAGTCAGTTCATCTACCTTGGACATTTTACACACTCCTCATAACCGAGCTCGCAGATATCGTTGAGGAGTTCACCCGGGTTGCCCGAACACGCGATTTGACCGTCAACGAGCACGTGCGCCTTGTCCGCCTGCACGATCTTTAAGATGCCTCCGGCGTGCGTGATGATGAGCCCCGCCTTACGTCGCCCGCG